>JAGHBT010000150.1 GCA_021160845.1 bacterium
AGGTTGTACTTTCGACGCTGTATAATAAGGCAATAAAAGGAGAAGTTCAGGTAACCCAGGCAGATGTGGATAATTACTATAATGAGAATAAAGACGAAATTGTAACAAATGAAACGAGAGAATATACAGTTGTGTTGAACTCCGATCTGGAAATAATTAAGAAAGTCAAGGATCTCGCGGAAAAGGGCGAAAATTTCGGAAAATTGGTCTCGAATTTTTCAGAAGGACCTAGCAATGGAAAAGACAACGGAATAGTTAAAATGCATGTTAAGAATAAGGATTCGGAATTTGACAGGGTTGCTTTCGACCTTTCTGAAAAGGGCGCGATATCAGAACCCTTTAAGACTGACAGAGGTTGGGCTGTTTTGAAGATAGACGGTATTGTCAAAAGAGAGAAGGTGTCTAAGGATAAGGCGGAAATGGCAATAAGACAAGCGCTGGATCAAAAAAAGACTGACGAGCTGTTTAACTCGAAAGTTGCCGAGTGGCGTAAAAACTATTCGGTAGAAGTCTACGATGAAAACCTTGACAAAGCCAAACTTACTAGAACGAAGTAAGGGATAGGACGTGAACAGTCGCGAGAGATCAAGTTTCAGGAAGACGGCAATTATTATAATTGTGGTTTTGCTCTGTTTCGCCTGTGGAAAGAAGGAAGAACCCAAGGTTGCCCAGCCCAATCCGGGGGATATTGTCAGGGTGGGAGAGACAATTTTCACAAAAGAGGGGCTTGAGAACCTTTTGCCGCGGGGTCAGTACACGTTATACGCGAAAGAAGATAAAAGGACTTATATTAATAGATGGGTGGATATTGAGCTTCTTTATCAGGAAGCCCTGAGAAGAGGACTCAAGGATGACCCGCGCATAAAAGTGCGTATAAAAACCCTTGAAAAAGAATTCCTTGCCGACCATCTCCTTTTTCTGGAAATGAGGGAAAGAATACAGATTGATGAGCAAGAAATTAAAGATTATTTTGAAGAACATCGAAGAGAGTATGAACGGGAATACAGGGTGAGGCATATTCTTTTAGGCACGAGAGAAGAGGCCGAAAAGGTGGAAAGACTTCTGAAAAGTAATAGTTTTTCATATATCGCGAACAAGTATTCCGTTGATCCCGCGGCGAAAAGAGGGGGAGATCTCGGATATCTTACAAAGGAAAACATGATTCCCGAGTTTGAATCCGTCGTGTTTGCTATGAAGCCTGGCGAAGTAAGTGGTATAGTTAAATCGGATTTTGGGTATCATATTGTTAAACTTATAGGAAGCCGAAAAACATTAGGCACTGTTCATCTCGATGATGTCAGGGAACCGATAATGAATCTCCTCATTGTAAAAAAACGAAAAAAGGCTTACGAGACATTTATCAAATCTCTCAGCGAGACGATAGGCGTAGAGTACTACGATAAAAGCTATATACGGAGTGATTCAACAGAATCGTCTTCTCGTCTGTCTGGTGAGGAATAATTAATAACTTACAAAATTTGGAATTAGTCCGGGGATGGTGAGACGTTGAATAGTAGGATTGGATTTAAGAAAGCAGTCGTACTGGTATTGATAGTAATGGCGGCCGGAGCTGCCAACAGAAACGCGCGCGGCGCTGAAAGAGGGCGGGGTGAGGGTGGAAGGGTAATAGACAGAGTGATAGCCGTTGTGGAAGATAAGGCGTTACTTCAAAGCGAATTTGAGATTGAGTATAAACGGTTGCTACTTCAGATAGGTGATACGGAAAATATCACGATAGCCAAAAGGAAGGAAATTCGGGAGGAAGTTCTCGATGGGCTTGTAGCTGATTTGCTTATGGCCGTTCATGCTGAGAGGGTAGGGATAGAAATCACACAGGAGAGTATCGATGACCAGGTGCAGGAGGGGATAGAAAGAAACAGAAAAGAGATAGGGGGGGAGGAGGCCTTTAATGAGGAATTAAAGAAGAATGGGATAACTATTCAACAGCTTAGAAGGCAATGGCATGAGAAACTACAAGCAAGACAATTGATTCAGAAACTTATGTATAAGGAAGTTATGGGACAGGTAGATATTACCGAAAAGGAATTAAAAGAGTATTACAGAAAAAATATTGCTGAGCTTCCCTTAAGGCCCGCGACGGTAACATTGGCCCAGATAGTGATTTTGCCCATTGCCTCGGGGAAAAGCAAAGAGAAGGCGCTAGGGAAGATCAGGATGATAGAAGAGAAAATACAAGAGGGAGAAGACTTTGCTGACCTGGCAAAGAAATATTCGGAAGGTCCCAGCGCGAAATATGGCGGAAACCTTGGATTTGTAAAATTGGAAGATTTGAACAACCCTGAATTTGAAAAAGCTGCCAGCAAACTGAAAGTCGGGGAAATAAGCCCTCCGGTGCTAACTGATTTTGGCTATCATTTAATTAAACTCGATGAAATAGATGGAGAGAATATGCACATGAGGCATATACTTGTTAAACTCAAAGAAGGAACGGACGAGATAGAAGAAGCCTACAATAAAGCAAAGCAAATTAGAAAAAGGATATTGGATGGAGAGGATTTCGGGAAACTGGCTTCACAATATTCCGCTGATGAAAAATCAGGTAGCAATAAAGGATTAGTTGGAGAAATAGCTATCCGGGACCTGCCGGAGTTTTTCAGAAATGCCATAAAAGATGTCGAGCCGGGAGGAGTGGCTCCCGTGGTTAAAGATAGTAAGGGGTTTAGAATTATAAAACTTCTTGGCAGTACACAACAGAGAGTTTACAGCTTTAAGGAAGCTCAAGAGGATTTAAAAAAATTGCTTCGCCAGGAGAGATTGCAAAAAAATTACGCTGATTATGTAGAAACACTCAAGGGTAAGTATTACGTTGATATTAAGGAAGATGTTGTGCAGTGAGGCTCGATCTTTTATTAAAATGTCTGTGTTTGGCAAAAACGAGAAGCGAGGCTGCTAAGGGGATAAATAATGGGAAGGTAAGGGTGGGTGGAAAAACCGTCAAACCTTCCAAAGAAATAAAGAATAAGGATATTTTACAGATAAGATATCCGGAAAAGGAAATAGTAATTGAAATAATCGAAGTACCGGACAAGCAGGTTCCCCGGAACAAAAGAGAACAATTCTACAGAATTATCAAAGAAAGAGATTTGAATAGAGAGGGAGGAAAGGATATTGGATGAGAGTGTAAGCATTGCTCTTACGATAGGTGACCCTGCCGGGATAGGACCGGAAATTGCCGCGGATTTGATGAATAGAGGAAGGTTAAACGGTCTCAATCTATATCTTATTGGGTCAGCGGAGGAGTTGGTTAAAAATCTGTCGCGGGATGTAGCGGAGAAAATCAATGTAGTGTCCGATTGGAATCATATTGCTGAAAGAAGGGGCGATCTTCCGCTTGTAATAGATACATCTTCAGGAATTGTACTGCCGCAGGGAAAGCCGAGCGAAGAAAGCGGAAAGATTTCGGGGAAAGCCATTGAAATAGCGATTTTAATGGCGCTGTCCGGAAAGGTTGAGGGTATTGTGACGGGGCCCATCTCGAAAGAGGCCTTGGCCTTGGCGGGGTATTCGTATGTAGGACATACCGATATGTTTGCAGACAAATTTGATTCACCCGATTGTCAGATGATGATGGTTAACGGAACCTCGCGGATCGTAATTATGACTCGGGATATTCCTTTGAAAGAGGCGCCGGGCGCTGTAACGGCACAAAGGATAAATAAATGTGTAAAAATAACCAACGACGCGCTCAAAAAACTTTGGGGAATTCAGACGCCGAAAATAGTTGTAGCCGCTTTAAATCCTCATGCCGGAGATGGAGGAGTTACCGGATCGGAAGAAGTGGATATTATAATTCCAGCGATTGAAGAGCTGCTTGCGAGCGGGCTGGACGTGACAGGGCCGGTTCCCTCCGATACACTTTTTTGTGACAGAGAAAACAAGCCATATGACGCCTATATCGCTCTATATCACGATCAGGGGATGATTCCTTTTAAGAGTATGGGTTTTACTAACGGAGTGAATATGACTATTGGGTTGCCGGTTGTTAGAACATCCGTATGTCATGGGACGGCGTATGAAATTGCGGGAAGAGGGATAGCGGATTCCGGCAGTCTCGACGCGGCGGTTTCTCTGGCTGTCCAGTGTTGTACAAAGAAACGAAGAAATGTTGGTGTATGAAATTATGCAGGGAGAAAAGAGAATTATTGCGGGTGTTTACCACCTTTCAAAAAAATTAGGAAGGCATTTCGCGCTGCAAGATATCAGCATCCAGTTAGCAAATGGAGAGTTTGCTTTTCTCGTTGGTCCGAGCGGGGCGGGAAAAAGCACCCTGCTTAGGATGATGTATATGGATGATATCCCCGATTCCGGGCAGGTAATTATGGGATCGTATGTTTCAACCAGGATAAAAAGAAGTACTATCCCACAGCTAAGAAGGAAAATTGGTATCGTTTTTCAAAATTTTCGTCTGCTTGAAGACAGGACTGTTTTTGAGAATGTAGCTCTTGCTATGAAAGTTGCCGGAACGGGACTCACGGAAATTAAATCCGAAATGGCGGACATTCTCACCAGGGTGGGACTGTATCACAAACGGTACGAGTTTCCAGGGTCGCTTTCGGGGGGCGAGCAGCAAAGGGTAGCTATAGCGAGGGCAGTCGCTAACAAACCGGCCATTCTGCTGGCGGATGAACCGACAGGCAACCTTGATCCGATAGTAACAAGGGAAATACTGGAATTGTTGTTTAGAATAAATTCCAGCGGTACTGCAGTATTGATGGCTACTCATGATGTGGAACTTGTAAGGAGTTTTGGTCAGAGGATAATCTATTTGCAGGATGGCAAAATTATCAAGGATAAGGAAATGCTTTTCAGGGGGAACCTGCGGGACAGTATTTCTGATTCCCAAGTTGATCATCGTGCCAGGAAGTTCACGGATCATAGAATAGGAGAGGACGGGAACGGGACAAGAAGAGGATAACCAATGTCTCTTCTTTAAGTACCCGGGGCTAGAAAATGTCGGGAATTAATGGGATAAAATATATACTCGGCGAATCAGCAAGAATGCTGAAATACAGAAAAATTTCAAATCTAATATCGGTAATTATAATGGGGTTTTCCCTGCTGGTGCTTGTCATTTTTATTTTGATTACCTTGAATGTTTCAATGGTGATTGAAAAGGGCATGGAAGAAATGTGTGTATATGTTTATCTTGAAGATGGGACGAGTAACAAAATCAATGAAGATATCAGAACAAAACTTCTGGGGCTTGAGAATATTAAAAAGGTACTTTTTGTATCGAAAGAGGAAGCCCTGAAGAAGTTTGGTGAGCGGCTTGGAAAGAGCAGCGAAATTTTAGAGGAACTAAGCGTCAATCCCCTCCCCAATGCCTTCAGAATACATATGAAACCTGAGTGTACCACAAGCGTGTTTATGGAGAAGATAGCCCAGACGGCTATGGGTTGGGATGGTGTCGAAGATGTAAGATACGGAAAGAAGTGGGTTGAAAAGGGGGAGAAACTTGTTAAGGGTTTCTATATGATCGGGCTGGCATTAGGGTTGATAGTTTTGCTTTCAGTCATTTTTGTGATATCAAACACGGTCAGGTTGTCGATTTTATCAAGACGTGAATCGGTGGAAATCATGAAATTAGTGGGAGCGACAAATGGGTACATCCAGGCGCCGTTTCTTATTGAGGGTGCGATTCAGGGTGTTGTGTCCTCGCTTGTCGCGATGGCGCTATTGTGGGCGGCGTGTTCATTTGTCGGAAGATATATGCCGGGACTTGTATTTTTTCGCTTCGAGGGGGTAGTGGGGTTTGTAGTTTTATGTGCTTTTTTGGGGTCTATGGGAAGTTTTATCGCGGTAAGGAAATTTCTCAAAAGGTAAAATTTTTGCTTATGATGAAAACGGGAAAATTTAAAATAGTAAGCCTTGTCTTATTGCTGGTTGTTGTGGTGGCGGGGGGCTTATCCGCGCAGGAACATAACCTAGGAAAACAAATTAAAGAGAAGGAAAAAGAACTCACGAAAATGAGAGAAGAAATTATACGGCAGAGGAAAAATATAGAAGCGTTGAAAGCTAAAGAGAAAGATATTGGAAATTATCTGGTAAGATTGAAGAGAGAAAGAAGTTTGACGAAGACACTTCTCGAAGGGATAGAAGAAAAAGGGAATATGTTGGAGAAACAGGTGGGGATTTTAAAAGAGTCCCTGGGGCGAAATGAGGAGATTTATACTCAGAGACTAAAAATTTTCTCGGGGCGGTTGAGGGAAATCTACAAAGAGGGGAACAGGTATTTCTGGCAGGAGTTTTTAAACGCGGAAGATTTCTCGGATCTTGTGCAGAGATATAAGTTTTTTGTAATGGTCTCCGAAAGAGACGCGCTATTGATAGATGATATTAAAATAAAAAGGGACGAAATATCACGGGAAGAAGATGAGCTAACGCGAATGTTGCATGAAGTCTTCGTGTCCGGGGAGGAAAAAAGGGTGGAACTTGCGCAACTGGGGAAAAATGAAGAGGAGAGAACCAGCGCGATGGCACAACTAAAGAATAGGGAGAAAAGATATCAAAAGAAAATAGATAAATTGGCGTCAGCGCAAGAAAACCTTTTAAATATTATTATCGATCTGGAGGAAAGACGGAAAAAGGCGATTAAGATGCGGGGAAGTTTCGGCGAGCCGGATTTTCCCCACCTTAAAGGGAAGATGCAGACACCTGTTAGCGGCAGCACCGTTCGGAGATTTGGCAGGTCAAGGCACCCGCAATTTGGTACGGTGACATTTAATTCAGGAATAGACATAAGCGCGAGAGAAGGTTCTCCAATTCGTGGGGTCGCGCGGGGAAGGATTGAATACGCGGGAGAACTCTCGGGATATGGGAATTGTATAATCTTGAATCACGGTGATGGCTATTATACATTGTACGCGCGCACAGGCAGGATATTGGTAAAACAGGGCGACCAGGTGGAAGAAGGAGATATTATAGCGGAGGTCTTAAGTTCCCTTGTTTCTAATGAAGGGATTTTCCATTTTGAAATAAGAAAATCGAAAAAAGCGCTTAATCCGGAAGAATGGATAAAATAAGGAGAAGAAGATCGAAATACTTTCATCTGCGAAAGCAATTGCTAAATTACAGAAGCGGGTTTTTGACCTTCTTTCTTCCATGTTGGATAGTAAGGGATACCCCTCCTCGTTTCTCTTTGTGGGTCCAGAGGGATCCGGCAAGGAACTTATGGCGCTTTATTTCGCGGCAAGGATAAACTGTGGCGGAGAGTGCTGGAGAGAGGATCAGAGGTGCGCGTCATGCTCTAAGATATCAAGGTTGGAGCATCCGGATGTTCATTTGATATACCCTATTCCGTACGGATCGATAGAGACATCCCTGGCGATAATTATTGAAAGTAGAAGAAAGAACTTTTTTAACAGAGGCGAATTCGGAAGAAAGTCCAGGAGTATTGGAATAGATCTTATTCGAAGTGTGATTGAGAAAGCGTCGAAACATCCGTTCGAAGGGAAAAAAACAATAATTATTATTTTTGAGGCTCACCTGGCCACGCGAGAAGCACAAAACGCTTTTCTGAAACTTCTTGAAGAGCCGCCGCAATCAGTTATTATTATTTTGATTACAGAATTTCAAGATAGACTGCTTCCAACAATAACATCGAGGTGTTACAAGGTCAGGTTTGATTATTTATCCACTTCTGATGTGGAGTCTTTTTTCCACGAAACTCTCAACTTAAAAGAGGAAGAGGCGAAGGAAAGGGCAATTTTTTCAGAGGGGAATATCAGACGTGCCGTAAGATACGGAGACGAAAGGTTCAGGGCGATCGAAAAGGGGGCAAAAAGGGTCGTCTGCAGGATTATTGACAGGAAGCCGCGGGATATTACGATTGAAGCCGGGATTTTGGCGAAAGAATACGACCGCGAAGAATTGGAACTGCTTCTCGAAGAGGTGGTGAGAATATTCAGGGTTTTAATGAAGGCAGAGCAAACAAACGGGGATATGCCCGAGTCGATTAAGAGTGAATTGGGTGAAAAAAGGGTAGCCCTTGCTAAACTCAGAAATTTTCCCGAGGATTTGGGAAAGATACTCTCATCGGTAAAAAATCTTGGGGGAAACGCCGATGTTGAGCTGACGCTCCTGCAACTCCTGCTTGATTTGGCGGGGGAGTGGTATTAAATTGATGCAATATCTCTATAGCGGATTTTTGGTGTTATTATTGAAATTCCGGTAAGTTGGCAATTAGGTTTTTGGCTCTGGCAGAGGAAGTTATGGAAATAGTTGAAATCAAATTCAAGTCTCTGAGGAAAGAACTATTTCTGAATACAAGGGAGTTATATTTGAAGGTGGGGAATTACTGTATAGTGGATGCTGACAGGGGCGAGGATATGGGGATAATAATAGATATTTCTTTGGGGAGCGGAGAAGAGCTTGAAGATATTGAGAAAGAAGTCTTGAGGCATGCTACCGATGTGGACCAGGAAAAAATCAAGGAAGCCCGTCAGAGAGAGGATGAAGCCCTGGAAATATGTCAGCAGAAGGTTGATGAACATAAGCTCCCGATGAAACTTGTTGATGTTGAATGTCAGTTCGACGGGAATAAGATAACCTTTTATTTTACCTCCGATAAAAGGATAGATTTCAGGGAACTGGTGAGGGATCTTGCCGCGGTTTTTAAAACACGCATAGATCTTCGCCAGATTGGAGTTAGGGATGAAGCGAGAAGGTTTGATGGCGTTGGAATGTGTGGACGCAGGCTTTGCTGTTCTACTTTTATAAAGGACTTTAAACCGGTCACCCTTAAAATGGCCAAAGAACAAAACCTTCCCCTGACTCCCGCAAAGATATCCGGGGTGTGCGGAAGACTGATGTGTTGTCTCGCCTTTGAACTGGAGGAGTATAAGGATTTCATGAAGGGGATTCCAAAAAGCGGCAGTAATATATGGCATCAAGGCCGGCAGTACAGGGTTGAGAAGACAAATATTTTTAAAAGAACTGTTATCATGAGTGATATGGAAGGCGGGACTGTGGAAGTTCCGGAACAAGTCTTCATAGACGAAGCCGCTAAAGTAGTTTCGGCCAGAGGGAAAGATAAAAAAGGCTTTGATGGGACCGATGTGAAGAAAGAGTGAAGGGAGCTGTTCTTTTAGCGATGAAGAAAAAGACTTTCTACATTACAACGGCGATTGATTATGTAAATCAGAAACCTCATTTGGGGACAGCCTATGAGAAAATCGGCGCTGATGTAATGGCTCGGTATAAACGTATGAATGGGTTTGATACATTTTTCCTCATGGGGAACGATGAACACAGCGCGAATGTAGCTAATGAAGCGAAGAAAAAGGGACTCGACACACTGGAGTACTGCCGCGGGATGTCCGTGAAATTCAAGAAAGTATGGAAACTGCTGAACATTTCTTTTGACGATTTTATTCATACGACGGAGGAAAGGCATGTTGAAAGTGTAAAAAAGATTTTCGCTAAAATCGATGATGGGGGATATATTTATAAAGGAAAATATAGTGGATTCTATTGTGAATCATGCGAAGAATTCATCAGCGAAAAGGATCTGGTTGACGGCCTTTGCCCGAAACATAAGCAGAAACCCAAAGAGATTAATGAGGAAAACTACTTTTTCGCCCTTTCGAGATTCGAAAAACCACTCCTTGAGTATATCGAAAAGAATCCGGAATTTATCAGACCAAAGAAAAGATATAATGAAATAGTCAATGTTATAAAAAGCGGGTTGGAGGATATTTCCATATCCAGGATAGGGAAAGACTGGGGTATCCCGTTGCCCACTGATAAGAGCCATGTAATTTATGTTTGGTTTGACGCTTTGACAAGTTATATATCCGCTCTCAATTACGGAAGAGACGGGGAACTGTATGGGAAATATTGGCCCGCGGATCTTCATGTGATAGGCAAGGATATAACGAGATTCCATTGTATAATTTGGCCCGCGATGCTAATGGCGGCCGAAGTGCCCCTCCCTAAAAGTGTTTTTGCTCATGGATTTCTCTCGCTTTCCGGGGAAAAAATGAGTAAGACGAGAGGTAATGTTCTGGACCCCGAGAGGATTGAAGAAAAGTTTGGAGCCGATGGATTGAGATATCTCCTGCTCAGGGAAGTACCCTTTGACAAAGATGGAGATATTTCAATGGAGGTGCTCACAAATCGCTATAATGCCGAATTGGCCAATGAATTGGGGAACCTTTTCAGCAGAACGGCATCGATGATAGTTAAGTATCTCGACGGTAATGTTGAGAAGGGTCGGGTTGGTCCTGAGTCAAGGCTTTATGATCCACTCTCTGAAGCGCTTTCGGAGTATAAACAGTTTATGGAAGGAATGTATTTCTCCAGGGCTCTTGATTCTTACTGGCGTGTGATCCAGAGGGCAAATCGTTTTATTGAGGAAGAAAAACCTTGGAAGCTGGCAAAGGATGAAAATGGAAAGGGAAAACTGCAGGATATCTTCCGTCAACTAATCGCCGTGCTTATAACATCAGGGGTTGTTCTTTTGCCCTTTATGCCGATGAAAATGAAAACAATGCTCAAAGAGTTGGATGTAGAAAATATCACATTGGATTCCCTTCCGCCGGACGAATGCGGAATAGAAGGGCTGACCAAGCCGGATCCTCTTTTCCCGAGAATTGAAAAAGATATCTGAAACAGGAGTCAGGACTTACGATATATGCTTATTGATTCACACGTGCATCTTAATATGTCCCGGTTCGCGGAAGACCGCGAAGAGGTGATAAGACGGGCCTTGTCAGCCGGGGTGGAAGAGATGCTTGGCATTAGTTATGATCCCCAATCGGTTGACGAGACGGTGGCCCTAAGTGAAAAATATGGATTGTTATATGCCGCTGTTGGGATACATCCCCATGAAGCGGAAGCGTGGAATGGCGATCTTGAAGAGAAGATAAAGAAGGCTCTTTTTAGAAAGAAAGTTCTGGCTGTTGGGGAGATTGGGCTTGACTATTACCGTGATTTGTCGCCTCGCCATCTTCAGCGGGAAATATTCAAAAAACAGATTGCGATAGCAATCTACTTTGGCAAACCGATAATTGTACATTGCAGGGAAGCCTTCGATGATGTAATAGAGATTCTGAGGCAAGAAGGCGCTGAAGAAGTTGGAGGCGTATTTCACGCTTTTCAGGGTGGAATCGAAGAAGCGAAAGAGATTTTGGCCCTCGGCTTCCTTGTCGGAATAGGAGGCCCTGTTACATACAAGAATTCACGCCTTCCCGCGACGGTTAAACGCCTTCCCTCAAGCAGTTTTGTTCTGGAAACCGATTGTCCTTATCTCCCCCCGGCTCCTCACAGGGGGAAAAGAAATGAACCCTCGTATGTCAAACTCGTTGCTGAGAAAGTGGCGAATATCAAGGGGGTAACCCTGGAGGACATAGAAAGGGCTACAGAGGCGAACTACAGAAAGCTCTTTCACGGGGAGCAAATGCCCCCGGCAAGTATCAGCTATGTTATAAAAAATAATCTTTATCTTAATGTAACGAATTTTTGCACCAATGATTGCCGGTTTTGCCCGCGTAGAAAAAGGAATAATGAGCTATTTGGGTATAATCTGAATCTGCTTGTCGAACCGGAGATTGATGAGATAATCGCGAGCGCTGAAAGCCGACTTGAAACAAGGAATTTCGACGGGATAGTATTTTGTGGATACGGCGAACCGACGGCGAGGCTGGAAGTCATCTTAGAGGTAGCTAAGGCCTTAAGGAAATACGGGGTACCCATCAGGCTGGATACCAACGGACAGGGGAATATGATAAATCAGCGTGACATTGTACCCCAACTTGAGAACGATTTCCAGGTGGTTTCGGTAAGTTTGAATTCCTGTGATAGAGATAGTTATCTTGATCTCTGCCAGCCTGATGATGGAGTGAAGGCTTATGATGCTGTTCTGGATTTTCTCGGTAAAGCCGCGAAATCGAATATGAAGTGTGTTGCTACGGCGGTGGATTGCCCCG
>JAGHBT010000339.1 GCA_021160845.1 bacterium
CCACTCGAGAGGCTTGAAAGGGAGTTGGATTTAATTACCGGGAAGGGGTTTTATCCCGAAGTCAGAATGGTAAATCCGGATGTTCTTTTCAAACTTTCCGATTCTGATATAGGCAGGATGCGAGGAAAACTTGAAAAGCGTGGGCTTGTAATATTTTCCCATGGCCCGTTCTTCGGTCTGGACATAGCCAGTATGGACCGGAGAATATCTGAATATACTCGTGATTGTTTAATAAGAGGTATTGAAGTAACCGCTTCTCTCGGGGGAAAAATTATGGTTATGCATACCGGTTATTTGCCATATTTCTCCAGCGGGGGCAGAAAACACTGGTTCCGAAACTGGGGTGAAAGGATAAAGCCTGTCTTAGAAAAGGCTGAGAAATCGGGTGTTTTAATCGCTCTGGAAAATACATGGGACGACAAACCGGAGATTTTACTTAATCTGGTTGATCTCTTATTGGATTCAAAGGTCGGGTTTTGTCTGGATACCGGACATGTGAACTGCTTTTCCAGGGTTTCTTTCCAAACCTGGTGGGAGAATATTGGAGAAAAGGTCGAGGTTCTGCATCTCCACGACAATGACGGGCTTTCGGATGAACATCTTCCAGCGGGACGAGGCATCTTTGATTTTAGAGAGCTTGCGAAAAAACTGGTTGAAATGGATTCTTTGCCCATGTTTGATCTGGAAGTCGATTTCTCGGGCGCTGAAGAGAGCAGGAGTTATCTTGAAAAGATTTTTAAGGAAGAGGGGGTGGAGTAGGGGTGGTATTTCAATTTTGGACACCGGGGTTCTAAAGCCGATCGTCTGGTGGATTCTTCTGTAATTAAGTAAACTGTCTCCCTATCACTGTAATTTTACAAAGCGTACTCCTGGTATTGTCATCGGTTTTGCGGTTTACTCCGAGAGAGGGTGGTTTTTGTCTCTGATTATATTTCTCAGACGGGTTGCCATATCTTTAATCGCCGGGTATGATTTGCTCATTTCAGCTCCTTCTTCGAGCAGCCGCAGACCGGCTGGAATTGATTTCAGAAAAATCTTTTTGCCATCACGGTAGCCGAGCTTCGCAAAGGCGGCGAGAGCCTGAAGATTGCGTTGAATTCCAGCGGTTGCGTAAAGCTGTGTAAATTCGTCATAACTCATTGTGTTTTGCGCGTTTCTTTCTTTGAGTTTATTGTAGAAATATTCAAGAAGGCTCTCTCTTATAGTATTGGATATAGAGACATAAGGGTCTTTTAGGAGGGACACCGTATCATAGATTCCGGGTCCGAGGTGCGCGGTTTGAAAATCGATGATTCGAGGTTTGTTCCTGTCTATAATAATGTTTCTACTTTGGAAATCTCTATGCATAAAGACGCGGGGTTGAGACGACAGAGCATCGGCTAGTTTTTCTTTTTCTTTTTTCCATTTCTTAGGGATTTCTCGAGGTTGAAACCTGGCGAGAAACTCTCGTTCGAAATAGTCTGTTTCTGCAAGGAACCTGTTTTTATCAAAGATCTTGACGTGCAGCATTTCTCCCTTTTCCAATTTAGCAGTAATGTCGGTTTGTAGTTCGCATAAAACATCCAGGCATGCCTTATAGAGTTGAATGATTTTACCGGAATTGCTTTTCTTTACAATAAGTTCAAGACTGAGGTCCCCGAGGTCCTCCATAACGATTATGCCGCGCTCGCGATCAATAGAATAGAATTCGGGAACACCAATTTTGTTGTTCCAAAGGAAGCTTCCAATTGAAATGTAGTTTTCAAATTCCAGACCGGCTCCCGGTTCTATAAGAGCCACAGCTGATCGCCTGCCATCACTTATGCGAAAGAAATAGCGATTGGATCCACCGTCGGAAAAAGGGGTTATACGGGCTGAAGTAGCAAGTTGGCCGCCAGGTATATGTGTAGTCATTTTTAACGCTAACGCAGCAAGCTCGGGCATGTTGTTCATTTATAATCCTTTCACATGGATTTGTCCTTCGGGAAACAGAATGCAGTTTTTAAAATTTGTTCCGCTTTGTACTATTGTCTCCGGTAAAACAACACAGTTTTCCAATTCGCAATTGTCTTCTATTTTGGCTTTGTTGCCAACCTCAAGAAATCCTTTCCATAGGGTATCGGAAGCAATTACGGTATCCGCCCCCACATGAAGCGGTATACCGGGTGGGGCAATTTCGGGATCAAAGAGGGCTTGTTTTGTTAGTATTATCTTGTGAAGATCGAGGTAGTTTTCCGGTGATCCGATATCGCTCCATAAAATCCGGTCTTTCATACCGGTTGCTATATATCCGGTAACGCTCCCCGCTTTATTTTTTATCATTTTAAGAAGAATTTCAACAAAGCCTATTTTCCTGTCGCCGGGGAAGAACTCGAGGGCTTCTCTTGAAAGTATTGCCATACCCGTATAGCCTGCGCATCTAATCGCTGTTTCGTTATCCCATCCTTTAGTTCCAATATTGAGAACTTCCGCTTTTTCTGATATGTAAACGTCTGGAGGGGGCGCGCTGCGAGATAACTTGCCCGGATTGATTTTCGATTTCTCCGGGGTGGTTTTATGGTCTGTTTCTTTTGCTCCGATCAGAATCATCGTCGCCAGGGCCTTTTGTTTTATATGAAAGTCGATGGCGGGGGCAAAATCGATATTGGAGATTATATCGCCGTTATGAATTAAAATAAGTTCATAAGCCTTAAGATATTTTGCCATATTCCCAATGCCTCCCCCAGTATCAAGAATTTGATCTTCTATGTGGAAGGTAACGGGCCACTCTTGATCAACTACATTCTGACTAAATGATTCGGCCAAATGGTGAATATTTACATGCACTGAAGAAGAACCGGCTCTGAGCAGCTTCTTGATTATTATATTGATCAAAGGCTTGCCGAGAATGGGAAGGAGTGGCTTTGGAATGCTTGAAGAGAGTGGCTCCATTCTAGTACCATATCCGGCAGCGAGAATTATACTGCAAAGGTTTTTCCTGATAGCGATATTGCTACTCATATCAATAGAGAAGAAA
>JAGHBT010000269.1 GCA_021160845.1 bacterium
ATTATAAACAGCTGGAAGAATATGAAAGATTTGCAGGTATGAACTATACTGAGATAAACGCAGCGATCAAGATGCTAAAAGGAAAAGGCGAGGAGAAAAAGGAAGTTAATAAAAACCTTAAATGGGAATTGTCGAATCTGAAAGATTTCAAGAAGAAAATTCAGGAGATCAGGTCTAGAATAAAAACTATAGAGAAAAGAGAGAATGTAGATTATGAGTTTCTCAGGTCAATCGTAAAGAAGATAAACAAAGGTGAATTAAGAGCCGAGAGAGCAAAGCAGAATATGATTGAAGCTAATGTCAGGCTTGTTATTTCAATTGCCAAGCGCTATACGAATCGAGGGCTTGAATTCCTGGATCTTATTCAGGAAGGTAACAGTGGGTTAATGCGGGCGGTCGAGAAGTTTAATTATAGGAAGGGATACAAATTCAGTACATATGCTACCTGGTGGATAAGGCAGGCAATTACAAGATCTATAGCCGATCAGGCAAGAACAATAAGAGTCCCGGTGCATATGATCGAAGCAATTAACAAGGTTTCAAGAACAAGACGAGAACTTTTGCAACTTTTTGGTCGGGCGCCGACAGCAGAGGAAGTAGCAAAGAAACTGGATTATCCGGTTCAAAAAGTCAAAAGTGTCATGAAGGCGGGTGTAGAACCTATTTCTCTAGATCGTCCGGTTGGTGACGATGAGGACAGTAAATTGAGTGATTTTATTGAGGATGATGAATCAGTATCACCCGACAGAAGGGCTGCCCATTCAATGTTGGCGGATCAAGTCGCGAGGGTTCTGGCGACTTTAACTCCGAGAGAGGAAAAGGTTATAAGATTGAGATTCGGCCTTGGCGATGGAACTCCCAGGACCCTGGAGGAAGTTGGAAAGATATTCAAAGTTACGCGGGAAAGAGTTAGACAAATCGAGGCAAAAGCTCTACGCAAACTGACTCATCCGAGTAGAAGCAGGAAGCTGCAGGGTTATATTGATGTGTAATTGGTTAAAATAAGCTTTTTGTGTGGGCAAGTTTTATTGCGGTTAAGCTGTTTCGAAGCGCCATAAAAGTGTTGATTAATAAATTATCAAATGTTAGATTGACTGCTGAACAAAATTGGAATAGATAAAGGGCCCATAGCTCAGTTGGTAGAGCTCCCGGCTCATAACCGGTCGGTCGCAGGTTCAAATCCTGCTGGGCCCACCAGTTTTACCTCCTTTTTCTAACTCTTATTACGCTAATCGAGGATATGATGTAATTGGTCTGAAGATTGCTTGTTCTTATATCATGTATTATTTATAGTTTTTAAAACGGGATATTAATAGTCTATCTGCATTAGATATAACATGTTGCGGTTTCTGGCATTTAATTTTATTTTAATATTCTGTTGCGCGTTTGATATATTGGAATTGCAGCTTTGGAGGCAACAGTGAAAAACAAAACAAGGAATATTCTACTTGCGATTGTGCTAATATTTTTTATCTATTTTGAGATTCATTCATGCTCGGAAAATACTGTAACTGCTCCGGAAGATATTCAAACCACGATTGAAAGTGTATTGTCCCATGCGAATAATGTCTTTTTTGTCGATCGTGATACCGGGTGGTTGGTTGGACAGGAAGGCACTGTCGCAAGGACAACTGACGGTGGTAAGAATTGGAAGGGGAGTAAGGTTGATAATGTTAATTTTCTTGGCGTTTATTTTATGAACAGTAGTTGTGGATGGATAGTTGGAGAGAAAGGGAAAATTTACAGAACTGAAAATGGGGGTATGAACTGGAATCTTGTAGTCTTTAATGGATATCCGGGTGACAATCTCCATGGCGTTAAATTTATGAATAAGTCATTGGGTTTTGTGCTGGGGGATCATGGAGTGTATAGAACCGATGACGGGGGTGTGAACTGGCAAAATAACTGGATTCCTGTTGTTCAAGACCGTAACGCGTGGGGTATGAGTGTGATTGATTCAAGCCGTGCGTTTTTGCTTGGAAGCCGATTTAATGAAGCTGATCCGGAAATTATGTACAAAACGGAAGATAGCGGTAAGAGTTGGGCAACAGTTGAAGGAACGAATTTTTCGATTTTAAGAGGGGTGTTTACAATATATTTTGTGAACGCGGATACAGGTTGGGGAGGGGGATCGGTTCTTTTAAAAACAGAAGACGGCGGTAAAACCTGGGTGTCTCAACAAGATGGCCCGGCGGAGATTAGAGATTTCTTCTTCAAAGGTAAAATGATGGGTTTCGCGGTTGGAAATGATAAAATAATCAGAACAGTTGACGGGGGAGACAACTGGTCTGAAATTATGCCCGGAGATGAAAGAATAGTCGATATGAGGGATATATGCTTTGTAGATGATGACTATGGATGGATTGTGGGAAGGGGCAGGGAGGAAGTGATTGATGATGTTTTGTATAGTTATTCAGTTGTTCTGAACACTACTGACGGGGGTGAAAGCTGGACGGTCAAAGAACTTCCCTGGAAGATCCAGACAAGTATCTATGTTGATGAATAAAAACAAAATATTTAAATAATTCAAAAATATATTGACCAGTCATCCAATTATTTGTACACTTCAATTCTTTAGACTATAGAGGTTGGATTGAGGTGTATGGCGTACATTGGGATGAAGCAGGAAAAGAGGGAAATTCCGTCTAATTGTCGAGCTTTTAATAAAAATATATTATGTTTTTAGTAGTTAAACTTCCTTCCGGGGAAGTTTTTTTATGGTTTATTGAAGGGTGAATGAAAATGAGTAGTGCTAAGGAGGATATACAATATCTTATAGAGCTTGTTCGGAAAGATTTGATGATAAAAGAGAAGAAAAATATTCTTTATCTGAATCCTTTGAAAATAAAGGAAATTGTTGAAAAGATATTGGTTTTGGAAGAAGCATTAAACGAAAAAGATGAATTGCTTAAAAAAATGGAGAAAGAAGAACGCCATTTGAACAGTATCATAGAAGAAGATAGTGACAAAATTCAAAAGAAGAAAACTGAAGAGAATAGTATAAAAACCAACGCGGCTTATCAAGCCTGGGAACATGAGATACAGTATCTTGCCAGCAAGGTCGAAATGCATGAAGAACGGATGTTTGGAGTTCTTGAAGAAATAGACAAGGGGAAAAAGGAATTATCTCTTTTTTCCGATGATGTTGAAGTCAGGAAAGAAAAATTGATGTTGGAAAAAAGTGAACTGGAAAAGGATGTCGAAAATAGCAAGAAAAGGCTTGATATTATTGAGGACGAAAAACTAAGAATTCTTCCGCATTTGTCAGAAAAAATTAGGAAAGAGTATCAAAAAATTCTTAACGCGAAAGGTGATACAGCGATAGCGAATCTTTCCGGCGATGTTTGTCAGGGTTGCTTCTCAAGGATGCCCCCCCAGAAGGCACATGAAGTTCGAAGGAATAACAAGATAATAACATGTGAATTTTGTGGGCGAATTCTTGTTTATTATCCGGAGAAGGAAAAAATTGAGAATCATGAATAGATTTAAGAAATTTATTATAAAAGTCACGGAGGGGGAGGACTTTGATGAAGCGGCCGAAAAAGCCGGATACCGGTCGCTCGAAGAACCAAGAAAAAGATTGCTTGAATTAGTGGATGGAATTAATAAATTTATTTCTGAATCTGATATTGATTCGAAAAAAGTTCAAAAGGGTCCTCCCGAAATTTCCGGCCAAAAGCCGGTTTTTCTTGACATTTATTGCGATGGTGCATCGAGGGGTAACCCAGGGCCTTCCTCGGCAGCGGCTGTGGCATATCTTCCTTCAGGAAAGATGCTTATGTCAAGAACGAAACGACTTGGGCGAACGACAAACAACGTCGCAGAATACCAGGCGCTTATTCTGGGATTAACATTGGCAAGGGATATTGGTGTAAAAAAGGTGTATTTTAAGCTCGACAGCCAACTTGTAGTAAAGCAGCTAACCGGTGAGTACAGGATAAAGGATGATAAACTTAAGATTCTGGCTCAACAGGTGAAGGGACTGGAGTTATTTTTTGAAGAATGTAGGTA
>JAGHBT010000179.1 GCA_021160845.1 bacterium
GCAAATACGCTTGTATTTCTTAAGGGAAGCGGGATTGTTTTAAATGAACCGTCAGTTGTGGCTATGGATCAGAAAACGGGTAAAGTCTATGCTGTCGGGGCTGAGGCTAAATCGATGCTTGGCAAGACTCCCGATCATATTGTTGCCGTGAGACCATTGAAGGACGGTGTAATAGCTGATTTTGAGGTGACGGAAGTAATGCTGCGTGAATTTATACGAAAATCCCTTAAAAAACGTTTTTTCATAAGACCAAGAATAGTAATAAGTGTTCCTTCAGGAATTACTGAGGTAGAGCGTCGCGCGGTAGTAGATTCAGCTAAGAACGCGGGCGCCAGAGCCGTATATTTGGTTTCCGAACCTATCGCCGGCGCTATAGGGGTAGGATTACCGGTGGATAAACCGTCGGGCAATATGGTAATAGATATTGGTGGTGGTACTACGGAAATAGCGGTTATCGCGCTTAACGGAATTGTCACTGACATGTCAATACGAATCGGCGGGGACAAGATGGATGAAATGATTGTGCAGCATATAAAAAAGGCCCACAATCTTTTGATAGGCGATCAAACAGCTGAGAATATCAAGAAAACGATAGGTGCGGCGACAGCGAAAAGTGAGGAAAAACAAATGGAGATTAAGGGGCGTGATCTTGTCTCCGGTATACCGAAAACCCTGCGTATTTCGAGCCGTGAGATATCAGAGGCTCTTTCGGAACCCCTCAGCAGGATAATCGTGGCGCTCAAGACAGCTCTTGAAAAAACTCCTCCTGAGCTTGCAGCCGACATTGTAGATAGAGGAATAGTGATGATGGGAGGGGGGTCACTCATTAGAGATCTGGGAGTATTGCTCAAGGAAGAAACCAATCTGCCAATAAATTCAGTTGAGGATCCTCTTACCTGTGTTGTTCTTGGAAGTGGCAAGATACTAAGTGATATTAATAAATACGAAAAAATCATAATGAAGAGTTCCCGGTTTTAAAATGGCTATTTTCTCATTCCTTTTTAATAAGCATCTTGACAAGTCTGTTCTTGTTATTTCAATCATTGTATCGATTTCTCTGCTTGGATCGCGGGAAGAAAATAAGGTTGCTGTGGCAAGAGTTATGAGCTCTTTTCTTCTGGCGCCAGTTGAAAATATAGAAAAACATTTCGTTAATATTACCAAATTGCGGCAGGAGAACTATAAACTGCGAGAAATCACGGCGGCTTTGTACTACGAACGCGGAAAACTGCTTCAGTTCGAGGAAGAAAAAAACAGAATGAGGAAATTGTTGAATTTTCGTATGAATTCACATTACAGATTCCTTCCCTGTGAAGTAATTTCAATGTCTTCCAACAGGTTTCATCATTCCGTTACTATTGATAGGGGCAGTGGAGACGGGGTTGTCCGGGGAATGCCTGTTTCGGGATACCGCGGTATCGCGGGTAGGGTGACACAGGTTTTTCCATCTTCATCCAGGGTTATTTTAATTAATAACAGATCTCTTTCGATAAGTTGCCGAGATGGTAGAAGTCGGGTTGTTGGAGTTATGAAGTGGGACAGGGGAAACTTTTATACCCTTGATTATGTTGGGAATGAAGAGGATGTGATGGTTGGCGACACACTCTTGACAAGTGGGCTTGGAAAGGTCTTTCCTCGTGGGTTCCATGCGGGCGTTGTATGCCAGGTAAAGAAGGAGAAGGGGCGGATATCCAGAAATGTCAGGGTTATCAGTATGGTGGACCCCGGAAAACTTGAAGAGCTCTTTGTGATAATGAGTGGTGAGAATTGGGATTACAGGGAAATTACGCGGGAGCTAGAAGAATTGAAAAGTGGCGCTGAATGAAAGAGACAATTTTTTATATACTGCGAATATTTTTTGTTTCAATTATCGCGTTTATCCTGCAGGGAAGCGTCGTAAACAGGATGTGGCCGGGTGGGTCCTCTCCGGATCTTCTGTTTGTGATGGTTTTGCTACTTGTTCTGGATAGAGGACCGGTTATAGCGGTGGTGACTGGTTTTCTCCTGGGGTTTTTACAGGATTTGGGGAATGCCTCTTTTTTAGGGATGAACGCCCTAGCGAATTCAACCGTGGCTTATGCCGTTTCACGCCTGGGTAGAGATTATTTACCTGATAGCGCAATGTTCAGAATATCACTCTTCTTTGTGGCCTATTTAGCTAAATCAATTATTATTCTTAATATAGCAGAATCTTTTTCTCCCATACGGGTCATTTTGTTTTTCTTTAGATATTCTATCCTCTCGGCATTGTACACGGCTTTTATAGCGATTTTCGTATGGAAGTTGTTGGAATTTTTAAGTGAAAGGGTGGTGCGCCCCGGTGGAGGGTATTAATTTTCAGTCCGGGTCACTTTTGGAATATCGAAGGAAAGTCATCTATTTTATTGTTGTGGGGATTTTAGCGATTTTTTGTTTCAGGCTTTTCTATTTACAGGTGATCAGAAATAGTTATTACAGAAGACTTGCCGTATCCAACAGAATTCACAGGGAGCGTATCATTGCTCCCCGGGGTTTTATAAGGGACGCGGAAGGAGAAAAGCTTGTTGTAGATATACCGCGTTATCAGATAAACATCTCTCCAAATAGCGTAGTTGAAGGCAGTGCGAAGTTAAAACTGGCCTGCAGATGGTTTGGGGTAGATGAGGTTTTGTTTACAAAACGTTTCTCGGCGTGGAAGGAAAAGTATCCCGACGGCAGAAAGATGACTTTTATCAAAGATGCCAGTAAGGGCCAGATCTCTATTCTGATGGAAAACAGAGAGCTTTTCCCTTTCTTCAATCTTGCTATGAAACATCACCGCCAATATCCACACGGCAAACTAGCGGCGCATATCCTCGGATATATTGGTGAAGTAACCGATGAGGAAGTGAATAAATCCGAAGAATTATTTCCCGGCGATGTTACAGGAAGGGTGGGTGTTGAGAAGGTTTATGATGGTTATTTGAGGGGGAAAGATGGAATTAGGGTAGTTGAGAAGAGCGCCGCGGGCACGCGTGTAGGTGAATATGACAAAAATTTCGAAGGCTGGCAAAATATCGAACCTCGTTTGCCGGTGCCCGGGGATGACTTGTATCTTACGATCAAAGTGGATCTGCAGGAGAAAGTGGAATGGGTTCTGAAAGGTAAAAAAGGAAGTATCGTTGTAATGGATCCCGCTAACGGGGATATCCTGGCAGCGGCAAGCTATCCGACATTTGATCCTAACCTTTTTTCGTCCGGCGTTTCCGATAAACGATGGCGGCAACTCAACAACGATTCCGATAAACCTCTTTTTAATCGTTCTATTCAGGCGGCTTATCCACCGGGGTCTGTTTTTAAACCGATAGTTGGTTACGCTGCTCTTAGCAACAAGGCTGTCTTCGAAAAGATTAACTTTGAACCGTGTAAGGGTGGGTATCAATTCGGAAACAGATATTTTAGATGTTGGAAAAGTGAAGGGCACGGCAGATTGGGGCTCACCGGAGCCATTGTTCAATCATGCGATACCTATTTTTACCAGGTTGGAGAAGCCTTACCGGTTGGTGAAATTGCTTACGCCGCGAGAATGTTCGGGCTTGGCGAAAAAACCGGCGTTGATTTACCGGGGGAAGCAAAGGGTATAGTGCCGGATAGGGAATATTTTAACAAACGTTTTGGCAAGGGTAAATGGACCAAGGGACATCTTTTGAATTACTCGATTGGGCAGGGAGATCTTCTTGTGACCCCTCTTCAGCTCTGTACGATGGTATCGATAATAGCAAACGGGGGTGAAAAGATATTTCCTCATTTTGTTAAAAAAATAGTGGATTATGATGAGAAAATTGTTTATCGCGGTGATAGAA
>JAGHBT010000244.1 GCA_021160845.1 bacterium
ATGTTTCGTCGAGAACGGTTGCGACACACGCCCTTTCGATATTCGGAGATCACAGTGATGTTATGGCTACCCGTTCAACAGGCTTTGCTCTTCTGGCGTCAAATTCCGTGCAGGAAGCAATGGATATGGCTCTGATTGCTCAAGCTGCTTCACTTGAATCGAGAGTTCCCTTTCTGCATTTCTTTGAGGGATTCAGGATTTCTCATGAAGTATCTAAGGTCGAACTTCTGTCGGAGGATGACATAAAAGCAATGATCAGCGATGATCTTGTGAGAGCTCATCGTGAGAGGGCTCTTTCTCCAGACAATCCATTTATCAGGGGAACCGCTCAAAACCCAGACACATTCTTCCAGGCTCGTGAGGCGGTAAATCCATTTTATAACGCCTGCCCAGAGATTGTTATCAAAACAATGGAGAAATTTAAGAAAATCGTTGGTAGAGAGTACAAGATATTCCAGTACTATGGAGCCCCTGACGCCGAGCGAGTGATAGCGATAATCGGTTCGGGAGCTGAGCCTGTTTATGAAACCGTAAATTACTTGATGGATAAGGGAGAGAAGGTTGGGCTCCTTAAGGTGAGGCTCTACAGGCCGTTTTCAGGGAATCATTTTGTAGAGGCGTTGCCTTCGACTGTAAAGCATATCTCAGCTCTGGATAGAACAAAGGAACCAGGAAGCCTTGGTGAACCCCTCTATGAGGATATCGTTACCGCTTTGCATGAGAATGGAAGTGTTGCCTCAGAGCACTTCGAAGGTATTCCGGAGGTTACTGGTGGAAGATATGGTCTCTCTTCAAAGGAATTTACCCCCGCGATGGTTATGGGTGTATTTGAGGAAATGAAGAAGGATCAGCCTAAAACTCACTTTACCGTGGGAATTAATGAAGATGTAACAAATACGAGCATTGAATATGATAAGGAATTTGAAATAGATTTTGAAGGGCTTACAAGGGCGGTATTTTACGGGTTGGGATCGGATGGTACGGTAGGCGCCAACAAGAATTCAATTAAGATTATCGGTGAAGAAACTGATAATTATGCTCAGGGATATTTTGTTTATGATTCAAGAAAAGCAGGTTCACTTACGGTTTCTCACCTTAGATTCGGTCCGGAACCTATACATTCACCTTATTTGATAAGTAAGGCTGATTTTGTGGGGCTTCATCAGTTTGCATTTATTGAAAGACTCGATGTTCTTAAGACGGCAAGAGAAGGAGCTATATTTCTTTTAAACAGTCCTTTCCCGACCGAAGAGACATGGGACAGGCTCCCTCGCAAAGTGCAGCAGACAATAATTGACAAAAAACTCAAATTCTATGTCATTGATGCCTACAAGATAGCCAAGAAAATTGGACTTGGCCCAAGAATTAATACTATAATGCAGGCTTGTTTCTTTGCCCTCAGCGACGTGATACCGGCCGATGCAGCAATGGAGCTGATCAAAAAATTTATAAAGAAGACATATGAAAGCAAAGGCGAAAAGATTGTAGAGATGAATTATGCCGCCGTGGACAGTGCTCCCGAGAACCTCAAAGAGATTAAGGTTCCGGATGAGGCGACGAGTGAACGGGAAATGATTCCTCCCGTTTCTGAGAATGCTCCCGAGTATGTAAGAAATGTTACGGCAAAGATGATTGCCAAGGAGGGAGATGATCTGCCTTCAAGCGCGTTTGCTCCGGACGGAACATTTCCCAGCGGTACAACAAAGTGGGAAAAGAGAAATATCGCGCATGAGATACCAGTATGGGATCCCGAAACATGTATCCAGTGCGGTAAATGCGTCCTTATTTGTCCTCACGCCACGATTAGGGCCAAGGTCTACGATTCCGATCTTCTTTCATCCGCGCCTTCAACATTTAAATCCACTGATGCAAACGCTAAAGAGTACAAGGGTATGAAATACACAATTCAGATTGCTCCTGAGGATTGTACCGGGTGTGGCCAGTGTGTGAAGGGATGCCCTGCTAAAAACAAGACGAATCCTGAGAAGAAGGCAATAAATATGGAGCTTCAGCTTCCCCTGCGTAACGCTGAGAAGAAAAACTGGGAGTTTTTCCTCGATATCCCTTACATAGATAGGGATAGAGTAAAGCAGAATACGACAGCGGGAGTGCAATTTCTTGAACCCCTGTTTGAATTCTCCGGCGCTTGTGCCGGATGCGGGGAAACTCCATATATCAAGCTTCTAAGCCAGTTGTTCGGCGATAGGGCTCTAATAGGAAACGCGACCGGTTGCAGTTCGATATACGGAGGAAATCTGCCGGCTACACCATATACCTTTAATAGTGAGGGTAGAGGTCCCGCTTGGAATAACTCACTCTTTGAAGATAACGCGGAGTTTGGGTTTGGTATGCGCCTCGCTCTTGATAAGCAGAAGGAATATGCCTCAGAACTTCTTGATAAACTTTCGGCCGTAATAGGAGAAGAGATTGTCAGTGAGATAAAGGGCTGTGATCAGTCAACAGAGCCGGGGATAATAAAACAAAGAAAGAATATTAAGAAACTGAAGGCGAAGTTGAAAGGGGTTGAATTACCAGGTGCTAAGGATCTTCTCGGACTTGCCGATGTGCTCGTCAAAAAGAGTGTGTGGATTGTTGGGGGAGATGGCTGGGCGTATGATATAGGCTATGGAGGTCTTGATCATGTGATAGCTCAGCAACGGGACATTAATATTCTGGTGCTCAACACGCAAACATACTCAAATACCGGTGGGCAGATGTCCAAAGCGACACCTATGGGGGCAATAGCTAAATTCGCGGCTGGGGGAAAGCGAACACCCAAAAAAGACCTTGCGATGATGGCAATGATCTATGGAAATGTCTATGTTGCCAGAGTGGCAATTGGTTCAAACGAGAGCCAGACAATAAAGGCTTTCCGCGAAGCCGAAAGCTATAACGGGCCTTCATTAATTATAGCTTATGCTCATTGTATCGGACAGGGGTACAATTTGATAAATGGACCGGACCAGCAAAAGGCTGCAGTGAAATCGGGCGCCTGGCCTCTTGTTAGATTTGATCCGGGTTTGATTGCCGAAGGGAAGAATCCATTTCAGCTCGACTCAAAGGCTCCAAGCATTCCTCTTGAAGATTATATCTATAATGAGAATCGGTACAAATCCTTAAAGAAGTCTAATCCGGATATAGCTGATGAACTTCTCAAAAAATCTCAGAAGGAAACCGACAGACGCTGGAAGATTTATGAACGTTGGGCTTCAATGCCGGGGGACGGTGATAAGTAGTAGTTTGTTTGCGGTAAATTTCCAGCGACTAAGGAAGATACTGTCAATGGAGAGTTTGCTCGTTTCTAAAATTGTGGAAAAGAAAAAGGCGCCTTCTTTAATGCCGGCGCCTTTTTCTTAATCATTTTTTCAGTTGCGATTATTTCAAACAACCGGCTTAAAAATTGTGTCGAGCAGGGTGCCGTCCCGCCATTCAATGACTTCGACAGGAATGTCTGTTAATTCCGGGCGTGGTGGTGTTTCCCCGTATTCTGCCGCTTTTTTGTCGGACAGTTTATGCAATTCTTCGATACTTACGATTTTCAGATCAAACTTTTCAGCGTTGGAAATAAGTGCGTCAATATGGCTTGATTTACTCTCGGGATTAATAGAAATATAGTCTTCCGTGACAACTACATCTATTACTTCTCCCGGGACAGATACCGTGTAAACATCTTCGACGATTTTTGGAAAGCCGAGATTTTTCTCCTTTTTCCCGGTTGCGAGTGGTAGAAACATTATTGTGAGATCAGAACCGGCGGCTACTCCCTGCGCGCCCCCTATTCCACCGATTATACGTCCATTCGCGCAAATGCTGTTGACATTAAATTTTGTGTCTATTTCAAGGGCAGTAAGAACTGAGACATCAAGCATGTTGACAGTATTCTCCTTGTTTGCCATATCTTCATATTCACCGGTGGAAACCTCGTAGTGGTTGTGATCGTAAAGCATTGATTTTATTACTTTCTCAGAAGTTTCAAAGCATTGGCCGTGCAGTAGATTTTCAATCAGGCCCTCCTGCAGCATTTCTACATGAAGGGAAGTACATCCGCCAATGGCGAATCCAGCTTTGATCTTTTTCTGCTGCAGTATTTTTTTGATTTCGTCGAGTACTATTAATCCTGCACCGGAACCTACTTGAAAATTAAAGCCGTTGAATATAGTCTCTGCGGCCTGCATTACATCAAGTACTTGTTTTGCGATTATAGAGTTAAATCTATTAGCTCTTATTTTATCAATATTCAGTGTTCCTGAACCTATTCCTGAACTGTTGCCGGGATTGTCAACCTTGATTACAAAATCAACATCGACCATCGAGATTGAACGCGGGAAGAGATAATGGTTGGAAATCTCTCCTGTGAGAAGGCACACATTTTCCGCCCAAAGGGAGTCGGCCAGAAAGAGGCCGAGTGGTCCTACCCATGAGTCGGGATTACCCATCAACCCATTAGCGTTTCCCCATTTATCAGCTATTGGGACAGGGCCGAAAGCAACCTTAACTTTTTCTTCACCGGTGTGAAACCGCCTTACGCGGTTGCCGTGACCATATCGGTTTATAACCCAGGGGAGGAAATCCCCCGCCATGACATGGTTGCCCATAGATCGGTAACAGCTTCCGGAGATTCCACTGATGGTTCCATCCTTGAAGGCTTGCGGTAACCAAGGAACGCAATTGTCAAAAAAAGCGTTACCTAGTATATGAATATCTTTTTTGCCCTTTTCTCTAAGTTTATCGACGATCATTTTGAGACATACATCTCCGAGTCGGTAGTAGTGTGGATATGAAATTGTGTCTCCGTCTTCTATGAGTTCCATTACATTATCAAGTGTGGTTACCTTGCTTTTACCGCTATGCATACGGGCACTGCCGGGACGCCCGGCGAGTGGCTCGCTGTATTCGGGATCAAAGGCTTCTTTAAATGGCTTTTTTTTCCGGCCGTTAACTTCCGTGGGGACTCTTCTGCCGATGGCATTATGAACAAACTCCATTCTTTCCTCCCGATTCAGGTTTGTAGATTCATGGGTGGCAAAAAATTCATCATAAAATTATTTTTAAATCATATTTTTTTTTGTGTCAAGCCTTGAAAAGTTTTCTTGTTTTTGTTTTATTTAGCAAGATAGCTTATTCGCGCGTTGGGCGAGGGTTGGTGTTTGGGTAGGCTGATTGGAGAGAACACTATGGCCTCGTTGCTCAATTGGCGAAAGTTGTTTGTTTTTGTATTATGAGATAGCTTATTAAGGGGCAAACTCTTGACATTCTCAAGTGTCGGTATTAGTTTTATGGTTCTGGAACTGAGCTATACAGTAACGTAGGTAGTGAGTATTTATTTTTTCCAAACATGTATCAGGAGGTAACACATGAGTGAGAGAGAGAAGACAATAACCTCGATGCTCGACGAAAAACGGAGAATCGAACCTCCAGAGGAGTTTTCGAGTAAGGCGTATGTAAAAAGCCTTGATGAATACAAGGCGATTTACAATAAATCCAAAGACGATCTCGAAGGCTTTTGGGCTGAACAGGCGAAAGATTTGATTCACTGGTCCAAACCCTGGGATAAGGTTCTCGATTGGCAGCCACCATTTGCCAAATGGTTTGCGGGCGGCAAATTGAATATTGCTTATAATTGCCTGGACCGTCATGTTGAGAATGGCCGTGGCGACAAGAAAGCAATTATCTGGGAAGGCGAGCCTGAAGATGACGCGATAGAATATACATTTAAGGAACTCCAAGTTGAAGTAAGCAAATTCGCCAATGTTCTAAAGAAACACGGCATAACAAAAGGTG
>JAGHBT010000153.1 GCA_021160845.1 bacterium
ATATATAATATATATTAGCGGTTAAAACCCCTGCTTTTTAAGAGCGGGTTTTAACCGCACACGGAATAGAGATTAAACTACCCGGCGCAAAATGCAATGATGGCGTGTGATTTTTAGCTCGTAGACTGAAAAAACAAACCAGTTAAAGGTTTGGCGATAGCTTTAACTTTGGCTTTTTGACTGGAAAAATCGCACATGACTTAAAAACATTTAAATAGGAGGGATAAAAGATGAAAAAGTTGGTGAAGGAGCTTCTTTGGGTAAAGGAACAAATAAATGTTTTGAAAGAACGGGAGACGAGGTTAAAAGAACAAATTATCGCAGAGTTGGAGAAGAAGGGCAAAGACACTATTGTTTTGGAAGGAATAGGAGCGGTTGTAAGGAAAAGCTATATACAACACCGTTTTGCTTCACGAAAATTCAAAGAAGATTATCCGGAATTGTATGAAAAATATCTTGAAGAGCGTCCGGTAAATGGTATTTGGAGCTATGATTGGGAAGGATGGTTAAAAGCGCAGGAAAAAGCGAAAGGGGGTTCTGAGGGTGAGTAATACACTTGCATCTATGCTGAATTTGATTTTATATCTCAGGGAGAGACAGAAAAACTGTCAGTCTGGATGTGAAAAATATAAAAAAGATGAGGAGCTACAAATGGAGCTATTGAAGGAATATCTTGCAAATAATTTTGCGGCCTTTTATCTAATTCAAAGAACGGGTGCGATTTTGAAAACACTTGAAGGAGAAATTTTTGTTTACTCGTGGGAGGAGTTTTGGAAAAATTACTCTGAGATTAAAAAAGAAGTCGAGCGTATAGCGGTTGCAAAACAATGGTTAAATGATCGTATAGATAACATGAGGACTGAAAAGGAGAATGGTTCACTATGGCAAATATAGATAAGTTAAGCGTGAAAATTTTGGTGAAAGCTGTTAGTCGAGGTTGGTATTACTTTGTGGTGGAAGATATCGGTTATGACTGGAAGTATCTATATTCGAAAAAAATTTATGTGTGCAAACGGGCGGAAGGTGCTATTGTGTTCAAGACAGCTGAGATATACAAAAACCGTGTAGAGGCTCTTTTGGAAATAGCTCACAGGAGGTGGAAACGTGAACGACAAAATCCCAAAAGAAGTTCTGTGCTTTATGGAGAGATTTTTCAAAGCAAAGAAGGAGGTTAAAAATTTTATAGAAAGTGAAGTCTTTAAGAATATCTTTGTCCCGGAATATGAACGGTTGAGAAGAAAACACGGCGAGAAAATAATCAAGAAAGCTGTTAAGATGAAAAGGAGGGAGCAGAAATGAAATGGACAGTTATATTGATTTTAATACCTGTAATGATATTTTGTGGAGTATACGACGTGCTTTATTACTATTTGCCAGAAGATAGAGCAAGATTATTTGAAGAAATTCTCATAGAAGAGCATGAAATGTGTTCGGCAGTGGATCCTGTGATAGTTTTGGCCATTATCGGCGCAGAATCCGGGTATAAAAACATAATTGGAGACAATGGAGCAGCGATAGGATACATGCAATTACATCAATCAGCAGTTTGGTATGTTGCAACTTTTTATCCCGATGTTCGGGCATTTTATTCAAAGCTGGATCATCACTCGGATTTAATTTATTTTCCAGCTTGGCAAATTCGAATTGGGTATCGGTACTTATGCTTGTTAACGAGAAATTCAGGAGGAAATATCTTAAAAGCGCTTGAGCGGTATAACGGAAGCAAAGAATATGTTATACGAGTTCTGAATTGGTTGCAATATATTTATGAACGATTTGTAAACTAAATGTAAAGATTGAGGAGTAAAATAATAACATGAGGGAGGGGCGAGTATGAGTTTTCTTCTTGGCTTTTTTGTAGGTGCGATAGTTGGAATTTTAATAGCTGGGATTCTACATGCTGGAGCTGATGCTGATGGGAAAGAGCCAGAGAAATAAAGGATATCGTGGAGAGTATAGGCTGGTAAAACTTTTGCAAAGAGCTGGTATCCCTGCGAAGCGAGTACCGTTATCGGGTGCAACAAGCTTTCAAAAAGGTGATGTGGTGATAGGAAAAGATACCGGGGAAGTTAAAGTAAGAAGAAATGGTTTTAAGCAGATTTATCGATGGTTAGAAGAACATAAGTATTTATTCATCAAGGCTGACAGGAAGGAATATTTAGTTGTGATGAGATTAAAAGATTTTATCAGATTATGGAAGGAGGGAGGGCAGAATGAGTGAAGAGATACTTCAGTATGCGTGGGTGATGAGAACAGCGTATTACATTAGGGAAGAATATTTACATAAAGTTAGTCAAACGGAAGATGATAAAGAACGCAAAAAGGAGTATTTAAATAAAGCAGCTAAAGCATTAAGATGTTTTGAAATAGGTAGGGATGCTTTGATTGCGTTAGCTAATAATTTGCTGGTAGATATTAGCGAAATTCAAGAATGTAATGAGTTTCTGACATCGATGATAAAAGAATTATCTGATTATAAGGGGAATTTATTGCCGATCGGCATATACAAAATCGATGATTTGCGCAGCCATATTGCAATTTTAGGTTTTGCTTATAATATTTTTTATAATTTACAAGCTAAGATTAGTGATATTACGGCATCGGCTGTTAAATACGATGATATTTTCAGTAAGAACATAAACGAATTGCAAAAAGTAAGCAATACACTGTTGATGTTGGAAAAAGGTTTGTTTAAAGAGTTACAACAAAAGAAGGAGGCGAAAAAGTGAAAATAAAATGTACAGAGGAAATATGGTATGTAAACGACATGTATCGGGATGACATTATACGCTTAAACAAAAAAGATTATATGCGCAAAGTCAGAACTTATGGCTTTGACCGTATGCCGTGGAGCACGGTTATTCGTTCTATGAGGTTATGGGTGAACATTTTGCAACAATGTGAGCTAGACGACGAAATCCAACATATTCTGACAGAAGCACTACAAAGAGGACAAAAACGGTTGCAGACAATTAAGACTCAAGATGTAAAAAACTGTCCGTATCATCGTGTAGGACATTGTAAACTTTCTGATTACACACAACCTTTTCAATTATCAAGAAGATGCCGTGTTCAGAATTGCCCATTTAGAGTTTTCCCGCTTGAAGATCTGCTTAAGATTAAAATTCTGTAGGTGGTGAAATAGTGAAGCGGATACCGAAAGAGATTAGGTATTATGTGTGGGAGCGAGATCGTGGTAGATGTAGAATTTGTGGAAGACCTGCGACTGAGATACATCACATATACACAAGATATTCACATATTCCGGATCATCTTGGAGTTCCACGCTTTCCATCAAATCATCATCCATACAATCTTATCTTGGTGTGCCATGAGTGTCATATGAAGATACATAACGGAAAAATAAAAGTTGATAGAGAACGAGTTATAAAGCAGAACGAAGAGCTTGCAAGTTTTAAGACAATACCTGAAGAAATTTTCAAGTATAAACTGGAGGCGAAATGATGTTTGAACCGAAAGACGCTGAACAGATTTTAATGTTATTAGATGATGCTTTGAAGGTTTATGGAAAGAATAAGCAGGCAGAGCGAATAGTTAAATACTTTCTTTCTCTTGCGCTAAGCATTGTGTTTGAGGTAGATAAAAACCACAACACCGGATATCGAGATTATTACGATATTTTGGCAAGTGAATATAAGAAACTCAAAAAAATGTGGGAGGTGAGGAGATGGAGGTCGCTTTTTGGATCGCTTTGATGTTTTATGTGGGTTTATGGATCTATGATGTTAAATACGCCATAGAACGTGCGCCTGTGATAGAAGGAATACTCGGATCATTGGTATTGATCTTTCTCGCCACACCATTTGCGATTATTGGGTTTCAAAGAATTTTTAACTTACCGGTTTTTACATATTATGAAGCTCTTTATACAGGTTTCTGGATTATCATAGCAATAAGAATGATAATTTTAGTAACTATTTTAAGAGACAGGAGGAGATAGTGTGAAGATAGTATATGCAGATGGGCAGAAGCCGTATAAAGCGCACAAGAACGACGCTGGATGGGATTTAAGAGCTGCTGAAACTGTATATATTCCACCGCAACAATGGGGTGTGATCTTGACAGCTGTGAGAACAGAAATAGATCCGGGCTATATGGGATTGATCGCTCCGAGGTCTGGGATGAATAAAAGAGGTCTCTTTGTACAAATTGGCATAGTGGATTCTGGCTATCGTGGCGAGATAGGTGTTGTTGTATACAATGCAAGAAACGAAGTTGTGAAGGTAGAAAAGGGAGATAGGATAGCACAACTAATTTTTGTTAAAATAAGTAATGATGTGGTATTTTTTGAAGAGAGTAAGGTTGATCTTAAACAGTTCGAAGTGTCTGGCGACAGAAAAACAAAAGGTTTTGGATCAACTGGTGTAAAATAAAAGGAGGAGGGATGGATATGTCTTTTAGTAATGTGGTGAGGTGTTCAATAAGTAACAGTAAAAGTGCAATAAAGATATCCGGAACAAAGGAAGGTGCTAAGGTTGAGTTTATAGCACCGGCAAGTGAAGGTGAAAAAATAGTTAAGCTCATACAAACTGCGTATGAGAGTAGCTTTCTTGTTGAAGTAAACATAGATGGTAAGCTGTTATCGTTCTGGGCAAGTTTCCCGCAAACAAGTGCCTTTTCTGGCTCAGGTGAGACAATTAAATTTAGGTTAAATATTCCAGAGTCGGAAATAGAATCGATCCTTGCGTTGGTACTCTATGGCAGGGAAAAGGAACTTGATTTAAATTTTTCGTTTGACTTTGAGGAATGATACAAGGGCGTAGTTCAATGGGTAGAACGCCGGACTCCAAATCCGGTGGTGGGGGTTCGAATCCTCCCGCCCTTGTGGTTTTGAGTTAAAATATAAGGAGGTGAAGGTTGTGATGAAAATAGTAAGAAAAAATATATCTGAGTTGAAATTGGCTCCATACAATCCACGAACAATATCGGATGAGGAAAAGGAAGCTTTGAAAGAGAGTATCAAAAGGCATGGGCTTGTAGAACCGCTTGTGTGGAACAGAAGAACGGGAAATGTCGTTGGTGGGAATCAGCGATTGATAGTTCTCAAGGAACTTGGGGAGGAAGAAGTCGAAGTTGTGGAAGTTGATATGGATCTGGAGCAAGAAAAAGCTTTGAATTTAGCTCTGAATAAAATATCAGGAGATTGGGATAAAGAGAAGCTCTTTGAAATCTTGAAGGAGCTGCAAGATACTGATTGGTTGGAAGCAACGGGGTTTACTCCGAATGAAATAGCAGATTTGTATGATGAATTTTCCAAGTTAACAGATGAAATCATGGAAGAATTCGAAGACTTTGAAAAGCCAGACACACGCTTTGAGGTTGTATTGTCTTTTGCGACGAGAGAGCAAGCAAACGAATGGTTAGAAAAGCAAGGTTTCTCTGAGCGTTTGAAAACGCAGTCAGTGTTGGTGAATATGGACAAATATTTGGAGTGATAGGATGAGAGTTGCAGCGATATTATGGGAAATATCACATCCGGGTGGATTGAATACCGGGAATGAGATTTTTCGAGCTGTTGCCAAGAAACTTGGCGATGTGTTTCATGTATACCTTTCTGGAAAACAAAAAAAGGCACCTGTGCTTTATCCTCGCCCTGTTGTGAAGGGTGGGGGCACCAGCTCGGGTGTTCGATATGATGGTTTTCTTTCTCACAATCCCAGATTAGCAAAGGCATCAGTGAATTTTTTAAGAAAGAAGGGCTATGATTTAATTTTGTTGGTATATCTTGCACCACATCCTACAAAGTCATATGGAAGAAAGCCAATTTTCAAATATTTTTTGGACTTGTTGAAAGATCATTTTGAGATTCGTGGATATATTCGAGATGGCTATTGGGATACATACGCAGAATTTGGAGAAATTGCAGCACAATATTGTTCAAAGCTTTTTGTGGTTCAAGAAGCATATGCAAAACCTTTACCATCACATTTGAAAAAGAAGGTTAAAGTTGCACCACAGCCATTCATGCCACTTTTTAATGGTGAAATTGAAAAGGAAAGAGTTATCGCATGGACACCGCAATGGAAAAAGATGAAAGGAATATATCCGTTTGTCAGAGCTATTCCAAAACTCCGAGAGCTCAACTGGAAAATTGAAATGTATAATGGTGGTATAGAATATTTTTACATACGAAAACAAGACTTATGGGAGCCGGTCACGGATGTCATCACAGGGAAAGAAGGCAATTCGGATGTGGTTTATTATGGTTGGAAAAACATAGCAGATATTCACAAAATTTTGGCACGTGTGATGCATATCGTTGATTTTCAAGGTTTTAAGTCGAAATATTCGCATTATGTTGGTAGTATCAATCACACAATGGTTGAATCGTTATATTATGGAGCCGTTCCAGTTGTTTATCATGCGGTCACAAAGACAATTCCAAAAGAGTTTGTGTGTCCGATCAAAAATGTGAATAACTGGGTAGAGGAATTCAAAAATTGCAAATATACCGATTTTGATGTTCAAAAAGCGAGGGAATGGGTCATGGAAACGCATAATGCAGAGCGAATATATTGGGAGGTGACAAGATGATCTATGTAATTGAACCGCACTGTGATGATGCATTTTTATCGTTACATGAATACATCAAAACATTCAAACCTTCAATTGTGAGTGTGTTTGGAGATAAAAAGCGGTATAAGGAAAGTGAAAAATATTCTGCCGTGATGGGTGTGCCGCATTATATAGTTCGTGATGAAGAAGGTTTGAAAAAGTTTTTGAAAAAGCTCGATCCTGATTTGGATGTTGTGTTGGTACCAGTAGCAATTGAACACAAGGAACATCAATTGGTTCGAAGGATTGTAGAAAAAAATTTTTGTGGTTATGTGTATTATTATGTGGATCAACCATATGGCATGAAGGTCAAGAATTCGAAAACATTATGGCGTATGTTGATTATGAAAAAGCTTGAATGGTTTTCAAGACCAAACGCAAGAAAATGGCAATATTCAAAGATTTACAAATCACAGGCAAAGTTATTTTATTACAACGAGACGCTTCTTAAGAATTCCTTTGAAATGGTGGTGAGAGAGTGAAAAATGTTGATGTAAACAAGCTTGGAACATATGCGACGCCGAGAATTTCGGCTGAAATTTTTGATTGTTCTATGCCAATAGTTCTTGATACATATCAAATATGTTCATTTGGGTGCTTGTATTGTTTTGCAAGATTCCAGAATTCCTACATAAGAAATCTGGTCAAGCGTCAAAAAGTGATGAACACCAAGCGAGTGCAAAGACTTTTTCAAAACGCCTTGGAAGGGATTCCACCACAAACAAGATTGGAGCAAGCATTTTCGAAATTTATAGCGCAAAAAAGGGTAATACAATGGGGCGGGTTATCTGATCCGTTTGATATGTTTGAAAAGCAATACGGAAAAACGCTTGAAATGCTGGAATTTTTGAGCGAATACAATTATCCGCTTTCATTTTCTACGAAAGGCACATGGTGGGTATACGACGAACGATATCGAGAGCTATTCAAAAAGAACAAAGACAATTGGCATGTGAAAATCTCCATTATCACACTTGATGAGGATAAAACCAGAAAAATTGAACCAGGAGTACCAACACCAAAAGAACGACTTGCTGCTTTGGGCGAATTGGTAAAAATGGGTGTGAATGTAACTCTACGCTTGAGACCGTTTATCATTGGAGTATCAACTGAAACATGGAGGGATTTGATAGATGAGGCAGCAAAGTTAGGTGTAAAGGTAGTCACGACGGAATTTTTATGTGTTGAGTCTCGAGCTTCACAATCAACAAGAGAGCTATTCAAACGCTTATCAAAATATGTGGGGTATGATGTATTCGAGTTCTATAAAAAACATTCACCCAACGCAGGACTTATGAGATTGAATTTCAACATCAAGGTTCCAGTTTTCAAAGCTATGCGAGATTATGCTCATGAAAAAGGGATGGTATTTGTATCATCTGACCCTGCTGGAAGATTTTTAAATGATTGGGTCAATTGTTGCGGAGTTCCACCTGATTGGAATGACTTCAAAAATCACTATGGCAAAGCCGTTCTCATTGCGAGGGAAAAAGGTGAAGTGAAATTCTCCGATTTGAATTGGGAATGGGATCATGTAAAATACGAAAGGGCACCAGGGTGGAATAGAGGAGGCAATCGTGTGACGGCAAAGTATTTAGGATGGAGTATGAATGATTTGTTAAAATATTACTGGAACAACACAAAGTCATGGAAATCTTTGAGAGCGTATGGACTTGTGCCTGCGAGAAAGGACGAAGATGGCAATATAGTTTGGAAAATGCCAGAAAAGCTTGTAGAATTATATCATGAAAGGATACCGCAAGCTTGAATTTCAGGGGTGAAAGCATGGCTAAACGAGGTAGACCAACAAAATTGACGAAGAAGTTTTTGAACGAAATACGCAAAACGCTTGAAGAAGATCTTATGCTTGGCATGCCAATCGAATATATAGCTGATGAGCTGGGCATATCCCGAGCTACATTTTTCAATTGGTTAGAGCGTGGCGAAAAGGAGCAAAAAGGCATATATAGAGAATTTTTAGACCTCGTTAAAAAAGGGCAATCTTTGTTTGTTAAAAGAAACTTAGCTGTGTTAGCAAAAGCTGAGAAGGATAAAGATACTAACTGGACACCTGCTGCATGGTTGTTAGAACGCCGTGTATCAGATCACTTTGGAAAAAGAGAACAACATGAGATAAATGGAGAAGGTTTGAAATGGGTGATAGAATTTGCCGACAGTGAGAGTAAAGGTGATTAAGAAAATTTATAAGTGGCTAAGGGAACATAAACGATATAAGACAGTAATTCTCTACGGTGGTGCAGGGGCTGGTAAGTCTTATACTCTTGCACACTTTCTTTTATTTGATATTGCTATGCGTTTGGCAGATAAACGAATCTTGGTAACACGAAAAACGAATCCTTCACTGAGATTAACTACTTATCGATTGTTTCTTGACTTGCTGAGTAATTATCAAATACCACACGAACTTATTCGGTCTGAGCAGACAATCATCTTGCCTAATGGAACGCAAATAATTTTTCGTGGCATGGATGATCCTGAGAAGGTGAAGTCAGCTGAGTTCAACTATATATGGATGGAAGAAGCTACAGAGTTTACATTCCAAGATTATCAAATATTACGAATGCGATTGAGAAGGGCTACAAGTCATAAGAATCAAATCTTTTTGACTTTTAATCCTGTCTCACCACAATCGTGGATTTACTCAGAATTCTTCGAAAAAGATCACTGGGATGTTGCTAAACTCCAAGTAACTTATAAAGATAATCCGTTCTTGGATGATGACTATAAAGCTATTCTGGAAGGTCTAAGGGAAGAAGATGAAACTCTGTATAAGATATACACTCTTGGTGAGTTTGCTACGCCGGTAAACTTGATCTATACGAACTGGACTGTGAGTGATGATATACCGGAAGGTTTTGATGAGATAATCTACGGAGTAGACTTTGGTTACAATAACCCAACAGCGGTGTTGAAGATTGGTATAAAAGACAGGGATGTCTATGTGCTGGATGAGATATATAGAACGAAAATGACGAATGCTGATTTGATAGAAGCTTTGAAAGATTTTGTGCATGATAGATCGGCACTAATGTATTGTGATAGTGCGGAACCGAACAGGATAGAGGAGCTTTACAGAGCCGGTTTTAACGCTCATCCTTCGGACAAATCAGTTAAAGATGGGATTGATTTTGTCAAAAGACATAAAATTGTGTTATCATCTAAGTGTGTTAACACGATTAAAGAGCTGAAAAATTATAAATGGAAAGAAGATAAAAACGGGAACATTCTTGATGAACCGGTGAAATTCATGAACCATGCTTGCGACGCATTAAGATATGCGGTGTATACGCACTTAGGTAAACAGCAAAAGACAGATATTATTTTTGTGTGAGGTGATTAAGATGAGTTATAAGGAATATACTCCACACGTGTTGAGGGTAATTTTATCGGATGGTAGTGTGATTGATTTGGCTGGAGCTGTTGAAAAATCCGGTAAGGCGTTTATAGTGTATTATGAAGCTGATAGAAAGCTTTTAGAAGGTAAAGCCTTTCATGCATTTACCGAGCTTATTGTTCCTGGAAGTGGCAGTGCATACTTAGCTTTTACAACAGGAAACAGTCCGGTTTTTGCAAATATTCAGTCCATAACTGCTGGTAATGATATCTTAGATATAGAATTTCGAGAGGAAGCGAGCATAACTGGTGGAACACAGGTTAATCTTATTAATAAAGATCGAACGAGTTCTGGAACGAGTACGATTAATATTGTAAAAAATCCTACGGTGAACGATGAAGGTGTTATTATAGATAAGACAAAAGTAGGTGAAACGGCTCTGGGTAACATACAGACTGTTTCAAGCATAAGCGGTTACACCCCCTGGCGGTTAAAAGCAAACACAACATACCTTGTAAAATTGATAAATTCCGAGGCATCGGATATCAATGCTTTAATTCGACTTGAGGTTTTAGAAGAGTGAGGTGAGACGAATGAAACTCTTCGGTTTTTTTAAAAGAAAACAGGCGAGCGCATTACCTTACACGATGAGTCTTGAAGTTTTCCAAGAAGCGCCGCAGAAATCTAATAAAGAATATCTCGATTCGTATGGAAGAGTGGCAACGGTATATGCGGCAGTTCGAAAGATAGCGGAAGCGATATCAGCGGCAACATGGAGGCTTTATCAAACCGAACCTGAATGGCAAGAGATAGAAGCTCATCCTGCATTGAAACTTTTCAATAATCCAAATCAGTTTATGACACGTTCTGAACTTTTTCATTTAACCGCACAGCATTTGGAGCTTGTTGGAGAGTCAATGTGGCTTTTGGTAAAAGAAAAAAACGGACTAATAATAGGTATCCTTCCAGTGAATCCTACAAGATTTACTCTAAAGCTTAAGAACAATATACCAAACCATTGGGAATATATGACTACAGATAGCACGATTGAATTACCACTTGAGGACATCGTGCATTTTAAATACCCAAATCCGATTAATCCTTACCGAGGATTATCCCCACTTCGAGCCGTGGCACAAACAGTTGACTCTGACTATTATGCAAGTGAATGGAATAAGAACTTTTTCTACAACGCTGCTACTCCGAGACTGGCTTTTATATCTCCACAACCGTTGCCTGAGAAAGAACGAAAACGTTTGAGAATGATGATTGATAAATTCTACAGCGGAATAAAGAACGCACATAAAGCGATAATTCTGACCGGTGGTCTTGAGGTAAAACCGATACAGATCACACAGAAGGATATGGAGTTTTTGAACTTAAAGAAATTTAATCGTGAAGAGATAGCAATGGTGTTTGGAGTTCCATTAACAAAACTAGGAATAAACGAAAATGCCAATAGAGCGATAGCTTATATACAGGATTACACATTTGCGAAGGACACGATAACGCCTAAGCTAGTTCTCTTGAGAGAAGCTTTGAATAAGTATTACCTGTCGAATTGGAATGAACCGTTATATTTTGACTTTGACTCTATCGTACCGAAAGACGAGGAATGGGAGATAAAGAAATATGTTATGCTGGTGCAGAATGATATCTTAACGATCAACGAAGTGAGAGAAGAGCTTGGATATGAACCGGTTGACTGGGGAGATGATCCGCTTTCATGGATAAAGCTTTCCAAGGAAGCAGATGTGAAAAAAGATGCTGATAAGGAAACAAAGCTGAAATTCTGGGATAGAATTGTAGAAAAAAGAACGGAAGATGAAATTTTTTTTAAAGGCTGGGTAGCACGGAGATTCGAGAAGCAAAGGCAGAAGGTGCTGGAGAATTTGAAACAAACTTTGAAAAAGAAATCGATTGAAAAGATGACGCAATATGAAGCTGAACTTCTCGCAGAAATGATAATCGCTTTTCTTTTAGAACAAGATGAACTTGATCTTTGGAGTGCTATGTATACAGAAAAGATCGGTAGAGTAATGGAAGAAGCGTCTAACATGGTAGCTGATGAGTATGGACTGGGATTGAGATTTGACCTGCACAATACAGAAGCTATGGAGATTTTAGAGAAAAGAAGTCAGCGGTTTGCAAAACAAGTCAATGAGACTACTTGG
>JAGHBT010000287.1 GCA_021160845.1 bacterium
CCTTGATAACAAGAGGCAATAAAGTAATCATTGTTAAACGAACAACAGATTTTGGTGAAGATATGGAAATGATTGCAAAATCACTCTCTCTCAAGATAATGAATGAGAAAGGAGCTGTTTTTAGTGACCATACTCATATTAAAAAAATAGAAGGGAAAACTGTTTTTGCAGAGAGAAATGGAGATAATATTCAATTTGAAGATATAGATATAATAGTGGTTTCAACTGGCATGAAAAGTTATAATCCTCTTGAGAAAGATCTGAGAAACAAGATGCCGGTTTATGTAGTCGGTGATGCCAGACAGATAGGCAATGCTCAGGATGCGATTAGAGATGCATATGAGATGGCAAAAAAATTGTAGTAAATTTAATAAATCAAGATTAAAAGATAATTCTACTTCATATAGCAGCCAATGGGGGCGGCTAATTAAGAGAAAACAAATTCAGGACATCCCTAAAAATCAACCTTCCAATCGAATAACCCGAGCGGTAGCAACTAATTACATGTAAATGTAGGTGAAACCGGTGTTTTTTGTTATTCCGGGTCAAAAAATGGGGAAACTCCAATTATTATTAAGTCTTGACGCATGAAAGCCGAGGCACTATGCTTCGTATTGTTAGTTCAGTTCTTTCAGGTATTCAAAAAGGAAACATTATGATCGATTTTCCCAACAACCAACACGGATCCGCTAAGATGGGTTATCTTATCGCCGCCGGCGTACTCGTAATAATATTACTGATCATCGGCGGCACGGCCATCGGACGTTACAACTCGTTGGTCACCAGCCAGGAAAAGGTCGAGGCCGCCTGGAGCGAAATCGACAACCAGTACAAACGCCGCTTTGACCTCATCCCGGCACTGGTCAACACAGTCAAGGGCGCGGCTGATTTTGAGAAGTCAACACTCGAGGCTGTGACCGAGGCACGCGCCAGCGTGGGACGAGCCCAGTTGCCGGCGGGGTTGCCGACCGATCCTGCTCAGATGCAGGCTTATGCTAAGGCACAACAGGGCCTGGGAACGGCGTTAGGAAGACTGATGGTTGTTGTTGAGCGTTACCCCGAGCTCAAGGCAAACCAGAACTTCCTGACTCTGCAGGACCAGCTAGAGGGCACCGAGAACCGCATCGCCGTGGCACGGCGCGACTATATCGATGCTGTGCTGGTATACAACACTTTACGGCGCCGTTTCCCATCTAATATGATCGCGGGCATGTTCGGTTTTGAGAAACAACCACAACTCGAGCTCGAACCGGAGGTTCGAGAGACGCCTAAGGTGAAGTTCAATTTTGAGAACAAAAAAGGTGATTAAAATTATCCGAAACGCAGTTATCTTTGTGGTGCTGTTACTGGCCGTAGCAGTTCACGCCCAGGACATACCCGACAACGACGGCTGGGTGACCGACCTGGGCGGGTTCCTTACTCCGCAGCAGGAGGTAACACTCGAACAACTGATGGAATCGTACAAGCAGGGCAGCTCAAACGAAATCGCCTTGCTGACAGTACCCACTCTGGGCCGGCGTTCTTTGGAAGGTTACGCCTTAGAGGTCGCCCGCAAGTGGCGCATTGGCGAACAGGGGAAAAACAACGGCGCGTTGTTGCTCGTTTCCAGATCCGAGCACAAGGTCCGAATCGAGGTTGGGCGCGGGCTCGAAGGAAATATCACCGACGCCATATCGGGACGCATTATACGCGGCCTAATAGCGCCCGAATTCAAAAAGGGACATTTCTATGAAGGCCTGTCCGCCGGCATCCAGGCCATGCACGAAGCCGCGGGCGGTGATTACGGTAATATCCCCAAAGAGATAAAGGGAAAATCGGATGGTAGTATAGGCCTGATTCCGTTATTAATCATGTTTTTTATAATCTCCAGACTCTTTCGTCGAAGACATGGTGGCGGTCGAGGGTCCGGTCTACTGGGCTGGTTGCTACTGGGTTCGATGATGTCGGGAGGCGGAGGTTCCTCAGGTAGCGGTTTTGGTGGCGGTAGTTTTAGCGGTTTTGGTGGGGGCGGCGGCTTTTCCGGCGGCGGCGCCTCAGGAGGATGGTGATCTTACGATGAACGAATGGGGTACCGCGGGTAGTGAGCAGTTGAGCGTTGGGCTATGGCACCAGATCATCATCGTTATTCCCTGGGTCTTTGTTGGTTTGTTGGTGATCTTCGTTCTGCGTGCTCTTTTACAGCACCGTCGTTATAGCGCCGTTGGAACTTTCAATGAAGACGATCGATCTATGGTCCGCGAGGCTATCGCCAGGGCCGAGAAGAAAACAGTCGGCGAGATCCTGCCCGTGGTGGTCGAACGTTCCGATCCCCATCCCGGCGCTAACTGGATGTCCGCTCTCTGCTTCGTACTGATCGGTTCGGCGTTTACGGTGGCCTGGCTGCCGTGGGACAGTCCCGGGCTGGTGCTGCTGGCTCAGCTGGCCATAGGGGCATTGGGCTTTGGTCTTGCCGCAATATTGCCGGGCTTCAAACGTTTGTTCGTTTCAGGTAACCGCGCGACTTCGGTCGCCGAAGAACAGGCCTTCCAGGAATTCTATGACAACGGACTCCATAAAACCGAGGCGGCCACCGGCGTACTGATCTTCGTAAGCCTTCTGGAACACCGCGTAATTGTGATGGCCGACGAGGGCATCAACTCTAAGGTAGACGAAAACTTCTGGAACAAAACCAACGATGCAATACTTCATGGTATCGATAAAAGCTCTTTGCGTGACGGACTGATCGCGGGTATCGATCTCACAGGCGATTGCCTGTCCGAATTCTTTCCCTGGGTTGAGGGAGACCGTAACGAGATCCCGGATCGCCTCATCATTCGCCGCGAGTAGGTCTATTTACTTGTCGCTCCAAAATCGAAGAAACAGGTAATATTATCTTTCAGGATCATGCTATTTCCGGAATGCGAACCAGCCCTTAAAACCTGTGTTCAAATATTTTTGTCCTCTCTTTTATTTTGATATTTTTTACTTTTTATACTACTCGGGATTTTATATAAAGTCTTCTTTGTTGTCGCAACGGCTTTATGACTCGTCCCTTTGATCCCTTTAATTACACTTCCTGAAGTATGTTCTATAAAATCAACGGATCCTTCTTTTATTTTATTAATCCCTTTCCATGCAAAATTGAGCTGATTTAAAAGTTTTCTGGTTACCCTGGTCGGATCATATGCTTTTAATAGAGCATAGAGGATAACCGGATTGAATACCTTAGATGAAAAAGCCAAATAACGACCTTCCCAGAAAGTTGGTCCAAATTGTTTCTTAAATTTATAAAGCGGTTTGAATCTGTAGAAATGCCCTAGACGATTAAATGCTAATTTTAAGGCAAGCTTTATGATCCGACTTTGATCAGGATCACCAACATGCTCGTACGATAAAGGAGCTGTACCAAGCGTAGCCATAGCGTATCCCTGATCTTTTAAGATACGAAAAGACTCGGTAAATAATAGTTGTGCCATTCCATTAAAAGTTTTTTCTTTGCGACGCATCACATCGAAATAGATTCCATTCCTTGTGTAAACAGGAATACAAACTACGAAAGCTTCAACTTTGTTGTCTAACAATGCAAGGAAATATTTCCTCTCTTTCGGTTTATCAAGAGCAGGTTCACCTATCAAAAAAGAGAACTCTCCGGAACCTTTAAATTCCTTCCAGATGGCGGAAAGCTCTTCCATATCTTTTTCCCATCCTTTTTGTCTCTTCAAAAGCGGACAATATTCCACAACTGTCAGCCCGCGTTTTTTTGCTTGATTTATGTTCTTCCGCAAACTTCTGAACTTGCTTCCTGATAACGAAAATTGTTCTAAATCAAAGATAGGTTCTTCCCCCATTTTAATCATTCCGAAACCCATCTCTTCAAGAATAGTTTTACAACGCTCTGTAACAGATTGAAAACAACACAGCAATTTCCGTTCTTTACAGAACATTCTGAATTCGGAAACAAACGAGTGGATATTAGAAAGATCACATACCGGATCTGCCGCAGCCATCGCAACATTTGCTTTTACAACATAAGCGATTACACCATCGATACCGGAAGGTGAATAAAAATACGATTTATCATCTCTTAAAATGTTGTACGATTGGGAATGATAGCCATATTTCTTCAACAATTCCTGCACACGAACATTTTCTTCTTTTTTTTGCATTTTTAAACCCCTTTATAGTGACAAACCATTGCAGAGGTTTTTACCAACCGCAAAATAATCATTCTGTAAAAGGCTCTCGAATCGTTTCTGTTTACTACGTCTTTTGCTCCTTTTTCTCCGCGGCGGGAAAGAGAATATTGTTGAGAATCAACCTGTATCCTGGAGAATGAGGATAGCGTTCAAGCCTGGTCGGCAGATCTCCGACAAAGTGCTGATAATCTTCCGGATCATGCCCGCCGAAAAAGGTAAAAGTCCCTTTACCGAAATTCCCGTGAATATAGCGCACTTCCCCTTTTCCTTTCACTTCACCAAGTACTACAACCTTCTTTTTTAAAAGACTCTTTTTAAAGGAGGTTGTCTGCCCCATAAAGCCTTTTACCACCGACACATGGTTCTGCACAAGCATCGCTGGAACAGGATCGTGTTTCGCCGAGAATTCAAATAGTGTAAAAAAATCATTTTTCTCAGGTCTCTTTGCAGCAGCTTTGGTCATATCTATATCTGAATATTCATAAATATAAGGGTCTGTTATCAATGTAAATCCCTCGAAAGCAAGACATCTTTTGTAATCCAATTTCTTCTGGCAATCCGGAGTCATGCCGTCGTGATCAAATTCGAGGGGCACAATATCTATTCCGTATGCCGCGAGCGCGATGTCGAAAGTGTCACAGCCGCTGCACATAGCAAAGAGAAAACCTCCCACCCTTACATATTCCTTAATTACTCTTGCCACTTCCTTTTTCTCTTCCGAAACCTTCTTGTACCCCAGGGAAGAAGCCATCCTTTCAAACATAATTTGCTGCTTAACATACCACTCCGCATGTCCGTAAGAGGCATAGAATTTCCCGTACTGCCCCGTAAAATCCTCGTGATGCAGATGCAACCAGTCATATTTTTCAAGGACCCCGCCCAGAATTTCCCGGTCATAAACTACATCGTAGGGAATCTCCGAATACTCCAGAACCAGCATAACGGCATCATCCCACGGCTGCTTGTTGGGAGGCGCGTATACCGCCATCTTCGGAGCTTTCTCCAGAAGTATCGTTTCCATATTACTATTTTTGATTTCATCGTAAATCAAAGAAAGTTCGCTGCCATTCAGTTTCCTGATTAAAACGCCCATAGTGTTTGCCTCGGTTACAACGATATCGATCTCGGGAAGCAAAAAGGAACCTCCCTGGTAATTCAAAAGCCATTTCGCCTCCCCGCCGTTTTCCAGCAGTTTATAGACAAGTCCGTAGGCCTTAAGATGATTTGTTTGAGAGAGATCCATAGGCACCAGATAATCCGTCCTCGCCCCGGTAGATATAAACAAAATCAACACCGGCACGAGCAGTAGTCCCTTTACCAATAATTTCAATTTGTTCCAGCCTTTCTCCTCGAATTCAACTTGATCCCTTTACTCAAATTCACATATTTTTTTCTCACGCGCGATATAAAAGGATTATTAGGATACCTTTCTATTAATTCACCGTATTTTTTAAGAGCCTCC
>JAGHBT010000279.1 GCA_021160845.1 bacterium
ATTTCGCGCCCCCGGATTGGAAATAACACTGAAATACGAAGACCTGCGCGAGGACAAACGACATGGATGGCTGGACATCTTGAAATAAGACTTAACGGCGGGTGAGCGGCGGGCTAAATTAAATATGAGAATATAAAGCATTAAGGAAAACGACTGAAGGAGCATAATATGCACGCAATAAATCCAATAATCTACAAAGTGGACGATGGTTTTGCGGGATTCGCCGCCGAATTACCCGGAGCTACGGGACAGGGCAAAACCATCGACGAAACCATTGCGGAAATACTCTCGGCGATAGAAGAGCTTGCGGCCGAGTATAGAAGGCGAAACATACTTGTTCCATGGAAAGTTATGGCTCCCGTGAAACCTGTGGAGGTTACGGTGTGAAAAGGGAGAAGGTTTTGAAACACCTTCGAAGGCACGGGTGCGTTCTATCGCGTGAGAGCAAGAAACATACCATTATCTGGAACCCGGTTGCAAAGCGCGGCGCGGCTGTGCCGAGACACAATGAAATTAAAGATATTCTCGTAATGGTAATCTGTAAGGAACTTGAAATACCACTGCCGGGAAAAGAATGAGAAGACCTGCGCGAAGACAAACGACATGGGTGGCTTATCGCGGAATAAGGCTTGACAGCGAGCAAGCGACGGGCTATTTTATAAAATAAGATTGGCGCGGAGCGCCAGAAATAACACATACCATGGAGAGAGGGACGAAAGGAAGGAAAAATGAATAGGAAAGAAGATTCGAATTCGACAGTAAAATTCGACACGCTGGAAACATTCAAAGAACTTAATTACGATGATCGGCAACCATGCCTTTTGGTTCTCGGAAAGGAGAGGTTCGGAACGGTTATCCCGATTACGACTAATCAAATAGTTCTTGGAAGGAGTGGCGATGCCGTCGTTGTAGTAGGGAAACGCGGCGTAAGTGCTCGTCACGCAGAGTTTGTACGTGAAAATGATTGCGTTGTCGTGACCGATCTGAATAGTACCAATGGAGTTTTTGTTAATCGTAAAAAAGTAAAATCTGCTCGCCTAATTGGTGGAGAAAAAATAGTTTTAGGTTTGGTCTCTCTAGAATTCCAATATTTAACTCCGGACGAGATTAAGTGCTATGAATCTATCTGGGTTGATCCAATAGTCGGCGCATACACAAAAGCGTTTTTTCTTAACCATGCTCCGCAGGTTTTCAACACCCACATGGGTCGTGGTCTACCGTTTAGTTTGTTAATGATAGATATGGATAAATTCAAAAAAATCAATGATATATATAGCCATAAAGCGGGTGATTATGTCTTGGCCACCTTCGGGGAGATTGTCAGGGAACATATACGCGAAGGCAGGTTGTTCTTCCGGTTCGGCGGTGATGAATTCATCGTTATTTTGCCGAATGTTAATTCCAAACTTGCAAGGCAATTAGCTGAGAGAATTCGTGTTGCTATCAATGATTACAAATTTGAATACAATGGTAGGAAGATCCCTGTAACAATATCAATAGGGGTCAGCGACGTTTCTGAACTATCCGAAGGGAAAAAGAAATTATCTAAACTAGTAGACTTGGCCGATAAAAAACTTTACGAAGGAAAGGACTGCGGTAGAAATATAGTCCGCTATTGAATGGATTTCATATGGCTGAAAGGATTCTTAGGAATTACATAATTCTCGGTGAGATCGGCTCAGGCGGTATGGCTGTGGTCTATCAAGGAATTCAGCTATCCCTTAATCGATCCGTCGCAATTAAGAAGATTCATCCACATCTCCTAAAACAAAGCGAGTATGTAAAAAGGTTCGAAAGAGAAGCCAAGACCTTAGCCACTTTAGATCATCAAAATATCGTTAGTATAATAGATTATGGCGAAGATAAAAACGCCTATTTCATTGTCATGCAATATATTGATGGTATTTCCTTAAGAGATGTTATCAGTGAGGTCGGGGCACTCCCATTGGAAATATCATTGGGAATCATCGAACAGGTTATAAATGGGATAAGTTATGCGCATCAAAAAGGGATAATCCACAGAGATATCAAGCCAGGCAACATACTGATAAATAAAGATGGCACAGTTAAGATCGCCGATTTCGGGCTAAGTAGGTTTCAGGATGATACTACCTTAACAAGAACCGGTGTTTCTTTAGGTAGCCCGCATTATATGGCTCCAGAACAACTTACGGACGAGATAATTGATAATCAAGCAGATATTTACTCAACCGGGCTTGTGCTTTTCGAGATGCTAACGGGGAAGAAAGGCTTAGAAGGAGACTCTCCTTCTGCCTTGATTAAGAAGCAAGTTTTAGAAGGGGATATTTCGTTATCTGAACATTCAGAAAATATCCCTGATGGCTTGAAAACTATTCTTTCAAAAGCAATTGCAAAACTAAAAAATAAAAGATATAGGACAGCTGCTGAATTTTTAGGAGGAATTCAGGAATTTAGCAAGCGAGATGGGCTTGAAACCTCTAATTATCACATAGAAAGATTTCTTTCGGAAAAAGGGTTATTTCAAATAAGACCTGAAATCGAATTAGAAAACCTAGATGAGGAATTTAAAACTGAAATTCTTGCTGAAGAGAAAATTACTGAATCAAGTAAGAGAAGGATTCGTAAGCCGATAATAAGTAAAAAATATATAGGGCTTGCTGTGGGAAGCACGGTTATTATTACTTTCTTAATTCTTTTTATTGTCCGGCTTTCTTTAGCAGACCAGCGGATTCTAGTTCTTTCACAGAAAATAGAGGAACTCCAGACCGATCAAGTCTATTCCCTGCCTTCCGAATTTGGGGAAGAGATATGCAATGAGCAAAAATGTAGTAAGGAAGTAATTGATCTTTTAATTGAAGGCGACGAAGCTCTCAAGGTAGGAGATTTTAAAAGATCAGAGAAGAAATATTTTTCCGTAAGTCAATTACTTGAAAGTCCTAAACTTGAATTCTTATTAGGAACAATTAGATTAGCTCTTGAAAAAAATGAAAGCGCGATCTTAGCTTTCGACCGAGCTATAGAAATGGACCCTGAATACGGACAGGCCTATAACAACAGGGCTTTAGCGAAGTATTATGTCTTTGGCGCGGAAAAATACGGGGAAGTAATACAAGACCTGGATAGAATGATTGAGATAAATCCAGAACTGCCGGAAGGCTATAATAACCGTGGTTTAGTGAGGACGAGTTCGAGGGAATATCAAAGCGCCATCGATGATTTTGGCAAGGCCATCGAAATCAAACCGGATATGGCAGAAGCCTTCAATAACCGGGGATTGGCTTATAACGCACTCGGTTATTTCGATAGAGCAGTTGAAGAATATTCGATGGCTATAAAGCATAAAACGGATTTCGTTGATGCTTATTGGAACAGGGCGAAACTCTATCAACATAAATTGGAGAATAATTGGAAAGCCTTGAAAGATTATGATAAGATAATAGAGTTAGACCCGACAGATTATCAGGCTATAAATAATCGTGCTTTGATAAAGTGCGAGATGGGGGATGAACAGGGAGCTTTAGATGATTTTATTTTGGCCATTGAAATAGAACCTAATTACAAACTTAGCTATTTAAATGCGGCGGAAACCGCTCTTATTTGTGATAAACCTGAGCAGGCCCTAAATTATGCCGAAAGGGCCACGAAAAGATTCGATTTGACTTTATCTGAAAAAGCTCCTATACTACTAATTGCGATACTTGCTAGAAAAGAAATGGGAGAGGATTCCAATAAATACGAAACAGAATTCCGAAGTATTTGTCGGGAAGATTTTGGGTGCAGCTGGGATTTTGAGAGATTGGATAAATGGATCAATAAGAAACCTGAAGAAAAGATTGAGGAATATAAGGGTTTGAGAGATTTAGTGAGGTAAAATGAGCGTTAAAACAACGATGACATTCGCAATAATAGCTACATTATTTTGTGCCGTTATTTTTGCGACAACCGAAACATATTACTCAACCGCCGATGGTTATATGTTTCAAACGCTTTCTCCATCGTCGTGCGATAATATCGACGGAGACAATATAAAAGTAGGATTACAATCCAGTAATGATTACTACGACGGACTCATATGCTTTACTGGAATTACGGACGTTACCGTAACCAGCGCGACACTTAGATTATATGTTGAAAATATCACGGGAACTGTCGCAAGCATAGGAATTGGTGGAAGGTTTACTTCAAGCTTCAGTGAACCTTTACCGGATTGCAGTTGGTTTAGTTCCCACTGGACCGATGCGTTTGGTTCAATAATATCGGGTTTTACACCTGGGACGTGGGAAGAAATAGACGTAACTTCTCTTGTTAGCAGCCATATCAGCGACGGTTTTATAGCTGTTTTGCTTGGAAGAACTGATGTTCCGTGGAACGGATACGTAACTTTCGACGATAGAGAAGGATCACACGATCCAGAATTAGTGATAGAAACTGATCCAATAACGGCATCCTTAACTAGCGTGGAAGACACTGATTGGGATTTGGGCAGCACTGGTGGGATGGTAACGACCCATTTTACGTTCACTTATTCCGGTTTAACGGACGGAATGATCTACGTTAGTTTAAAAGATGCTTCTGGGGATTTGGTAGATGCCTGGGGCACGGTTGATGCGGGGCACTTTCCGTCTTCCGGTGATTTCGATTCGGAAGATTATTCTATGCCGTATTCCGTTTTCGTAAGTCCGTCCAGGCCGATGCCGATTGAATTCTGTATCGGATGGGATAATGACCTCTATTCCCCGCCGGATTTCTGGGATACACCAGAAGACGATGACGATTGGACAAGTTTGGATTGCGTGGAACTAAATATAGAATATGTTCCACCCGATCTGACTTGCTCCTCCGCCCGTCCTGATGATGGCTCTACATCTCCGCCCTTTACAGTTGGACAAAGCGTTGATTGGTTTGTTACGATCAATAACATAGGAACCGGAGATTCGCCAGACATGAACGCTCGTGTAGGTTATTATCTTGGAACTTCATCTTCAGACTATTCGACAAGGATTAGTTATGACGAATTTGATGACATAGCTTCGGGAGACAGCACAGTTGAGCATGATTCTTATACATTCACAATTGACGATGTTGGAACTCGATATTTAAATACCTGGGTAGATTACGAAAACGATATTGAGGAAGTGAACGAAGCCAATAACAAGAACTCTTATGGCCCATTTGATATAATAACAGCGGAATGCCCTTACATTTCCGAATCGAGCGATTTGGATTTTGTTGTAGAAGAAGCCCATAGCGATTATTCTCCTTCATCTCGTAGCTTTCACATACAGGACTTCGATGATTCTGGTTGGAGTCTCGAACCAAGCTGCAGCTGGGTTGACTTAACACCGAGCGCTGGAACTGGAGATAGAACAATAACCGTAACTCTCGACGAAACGCAGATAGACGATTTCGTTGAAGGAATATATCGGTGCACCATAATACTCCATCCAGACTCTTTGGAATGCACCGAAGATACAATTAATGTAGAATTGGAAGTAGCCAATACATCCGTTTTGCTGACACCCGAAAATGGAGATACAATTTTACCCGCTTTGATTGAATTTACGATTCTAACGAGGATATCTGGATGGCATTACGTATTTGTTCAACATGATACGGCATCTGGTTGCTGCACTTCTTTGAATGGTGCTGTCCATAAATTAACTTCCGGCCCCAGCGGCGATACAATAAGTGTGATTATAGATTGCAGTTCTCTTCCGATAGGTTCTTATAAATGGTGGGTTGTCAGTTGTATGGCAGGTGGAGGGCCGCCTTACTGGTTTAGTGAAGAATGCTATGATATAGTAATTGGACAAAGCGGAAGTATTCCAGAAAATTTATATTCGATTGCGTTAGGCCATTCGCATGGTTTCATCCAATTACCGGATAGCTGCTACTCTTTTGGAAAAAACGACAAGGGGCAACTCGGGCTAATGGATACAACAGATCGAAGTTCGCCAACTCCGGTTCCGGGAGTCCGCGGCATATTTCGCGCTGATGCAGGCAACGATCATACTATTGTTTTAAAATGCGATGGTTCGGTATGGACATGGGGAGATAATGAATTCGGCCAGCTTGGTGCTAGCACGGTCACGGCAAGACACTCTCCCCAGCAACTTTCCTCCCTTCCACGTATCCAA
>JAGHBT010000116.1 GCA_021160845.1 bacterium
CCTTAAGGCCTCGAGGATACCCTTTACCATCCGGACGCTCGTGATGACAGCGAATAATTTCAGAGGCTTTTTTCAAAAATTTCAACCGCTCAACTATATCGGCGCCTATATCGGGATGGGCACGAAGTGAATTCCAGTCCTGATCTGTCAGGGGCCCAACCTTGTGAAGAACCTTATTATCGACAGCTATCTTACCTACATCATGTAACAGCGCGGCATACTGAAGCATTTCGATATCTTTTGATGACCAACCCAAATGTTCGGCTACTCTCAAAGCATATTTTGAAACCCTCGAAGAATGCCCGTGAGTGAACGTGTCGGAGGCATCGATAGCGGAAGTCAAGGCAACTACTGTCTCAATATTTGTTTCCCTCATATCCAGATACAACTGAAAAGAATAGCGGGCAAGGAAAAGAGGAATAATAAATAGCGCTATAGTCCATTCTCCAACATTCGAGTAGAGAAGCGCTATTACGGCCCCGATAGGAAGAAAGGCGAAAATATGAAAGAAATACCACATATAATTCTGTTTCCAGACATAGAATGGATTATTCCCGTCATCAAACGCAATTACCAGTGATAAAGCCCATGTGTTTACTAAATAATATACTACTCCCGCCGCCAGTAATGGCATTAAAAAAAGCGGTGAATCGGGGCTGCCAAGGCTGCCGAACGCCTTGTAGACATAACCGGAAGTTCCAATAGTAATTACCAGAAGCGGTATATTGAATGCCAGTTTCCTGATCGGTTTACGTTCTAACACACCTTCAGTAACAAAAATGGCAATTGTCTCTACCACTACCATTACAGCGGGGCCAAACAGTATAATCCCCGCAAAATCAATGGCAGAAGATGTTGAAATAGACGACCCACCGCTAGGAAGTGAAACCTGGACAAAATCAGCTATAATAATCAAAACTGCAAAGAGAAATATATCTCCCCAGTGCCCCTGGGGCAATTTACCTGCAAAATAGGAAAGAGCGGCAATTCCAGCCAACACGAAGGCAACATAGTATATTCTGAATGCCCAGTTAGTTTTATCAGTTCTAACGCTCAAGATTCTCCCGAGAAACTGCGGTTCTCACCACACTTATCCCCCCGGCATATCCTTTGTGTGAATACGCATTTTCTATGCCAAATCACAACAGATGACTGAACATAACCCCTTTTAGCCTACTATGGCAAACCGGTTAGGAACCGGTAATTACACAAGTTTCTCAGTTCGGAATTAACACCTATCGTATCCGGTAGTGGATACGCTTGCGTGATTTCCATCGACCAAAAGGCCTGTTTACAGCATCCAGTACTGCGAGCGCGGAGGCTTCATTCCCATCTCGTTCAACAAATGCAGTCCCCGAAAAATAGACCACCTTACGACCATCCACTACCTTTACGGAAGCAACAATTGCCTCCCGTTCGGATATCTTGATCTGCTCAATACCAGATAAACACAAATTAAAATCCTCGTCAACCAGTTTGATAACAGCATCAAGCGTGGCCTCTGCAACAACTTTGTAAAAAGGCCCATTTCCCCTGAATGCTTCAAAATATCCGGAAACACGTATAGCGTTTTTCTCAAGAAGAACTTCGACTTTTACTGTGCTTTCATCGAGTTGCACATTAAGCCCTTTAAACCGTATCCTTACATCTTCCTCAAGTAATTCAAGGCTTCCCTCTGGCTCCCCCGAATAAGAATCTGCTGATTCAATCCCAGACCCTTCGCTCATTTCAGAGATTTTGTTTTCAACAATCTTATCCATATCCAAATCTTCATCATCGATCACATCTTCTTCTCCCTGATTACCCGGATCATCAAAATCCATATTATCTTCCCCGAGAGAATCTATTATCACCACGCCTATTTTTCTATAATCAATATCCAAACCCCATTCAGCGCTCAAAGACGCAGCTACTTCTCTGGCAACAAGTTTGGGAGGCCGTTCAGTGGCGGCAACGACGTGTATTTCAGTTATTTCACCTTCTTCGTCGGTTGCAATACGGCACGACCTAACATCACCGAGACGCATTATAAGCTCTTCGGCGCGTTTAGCGACCTCTTCATTTGAAAAGTCGAAAGACACCGATACCCCTTTCCCAGTTGCAACTGAGCCAAGAACAAAATTAGCAGGCTCCAATCGCAAATACACTACCGTAGATCAAGACTACATTTAATTCATTATATCACAAACCGTTATAAAATCCAAGTTAATACAAACTCCAATCGTGTAATTCCTATATTTCTTCTTTGTCAACACGGATAAAATCAACCATTCTATTGAAACGCTCCTTTATTGTATCCAGGCTAAGATCTCGGATATTCTCTACCGAAAAGTTCTCACATGCGAAACTCGCTAAAACTGTGCCATAAATCATAGCACGGCGAAGATTTTTTGTTTTTACATCCCCGGCCGCCGCTAAACATCCGAAGAATCCACCCGCGAAGGTGTCTCCAGCTCCTGTTGGATCAAGAAAATTCTCAAGCGGATAAGCCGGAGTTATAAAAAGAAAGTCCTCCGTCAGCAGGAAAGCGCCATGTTCTCCTTTTTTTACAACAACTATTTCAGGCCCCATCTTCAATATTTCACGCGCGGCCATGATTAAACCCGTCTCTCCACTCAATTGACGAGCTTCACTGTCATTTATAAACAGTACATTAACCCTTTCAAGCACCTTAGCAAGAACCTTCGGCTTCCCTTCAATCCAGAAATTCATTGTGTCACATCCCACGAAGGGGTCATTCTCACACTGGCCAAGGAGATCCAACTGCAGCCCGGGATCAATGTTGGCTAAAAAAACCCATTTACTCTTCTTCCATTCTTCCGGAAGTACTGGCTGAAAATTTTCAAAAACATTCAGATCGGTCACAAGTGTCTCTCGCTCATTCGGATCCGATCCATACCTCCCCTTCCAAAAAAATGTCTTACCCCCATCGACAATCTCAAGTCCGGTAATGTCAATATTCTTTCTATCAATAATATCTATATATTCCTGAGTAAAATCTTCTCCAACAACGCCAACAAGTCTCACGGATGATTGGTAACTAGCCGCCAGAGAGGCGTATACGGCAGACCCGCCAAGCGCTTTTTCCACTTGTCTATCTGGAGTTTCAATAGAATCAAATGCAACTGAACCAACAATCACTACACTCACATCATCTCCTTTATTAAAATTTTAAAATAATTATTCTTGGCGCGCGGACCAACTCCGCTTGCATTATTTACATTTTAAGTGGAGCGGAAACTCCGATCAATCTCAAAGATTCGGCAAGAACAATCCTTGTTGCCTCCGCAAGCAATAGACGCGCCTGACTTAAATGACTGTCATTTGAAATAATCCTGCAGATATGATAAAAACTATGGAAGTAAGAAGCAATTTCCCTGGTGTATGTAGTTAAACGATTCGGGTCATTCATTAAAACAGAACCCTCAACAAGCTGTGGGAACACAACAAGCTTGCGGATCAAATCCATCTCCTCCTGTTCCTCAAGCAACTCGACACAGTCCCAATTATCCGGGAATTCCACATTATTCTCTTTCGCGAAAGATATAACACTTGAGATCCTAGCATGGGCGTATTGAACATAATACACTGGATTTTCATCGGACTTTTTTCTTGCCAGTGACAAATCAAAATCCATATGCGCGCTGTTTTTTCTCATCAGAAAAAAGAATTTAGTTGCATCCAGACCAACATCGGAAACTAAATCATTTAGAGTAATATATTCCCCCGCACGCTTGGACATGCTAATTTCTTTTCCATCTTCTATAAGACGAACCCATTGAACAGTAATAATTTCAAGCCAATCCTTGCTACCTCCAAACACAGCGGATGCTGCTTTCAATCTTTGCACATGCCCATGATGATCAGGTCCGAATATGTCAATTACACGATCGTACCCGCGTCTTAATTTATTAAGATGATAAGCGGCATCGGCAAGGAAATATGTTGGGCTTTCATCACTGCGAACTACAACTCTGTCTTTCTCATCCCCAAAATCGCTTGAACGAAACCACAGAGCGTCATCATTTTCATAAATTTTGCCCTTTTCTTTCATAATTTCAAGGGCCTGGTCAATTTCCCCATTTGAACGATGCAGCGCCGATTCCTTGAAAAACAGATCGAAGGAGACGCCAAAAGACTCCAGGTCTTTTTTAATTGACTCCACCATTCGCTCAAGAGCAAAATCGACAAATTTAACAACCCCCACATCACTTTCTAGTCCCAACCATTCTCTCCCTTTGTCCTCAGGTATTTGTCTGGCAATACCTATCAAATATTCCCCAGGATAACCATCATCAGGGAAATTATAACTCTCCCCGAGACTTTGTCTGAATCGTGCCATAAGAGAAATGCCTAGTTTATGAACCTGTTTCCCGGCATCGTTAAGATAGTATTCAGACTCAACATTAAATCCCGCTTTCTTGTAAAGATTAACAAGGGCGTTCCCTACGGCGGCAGACCGCGCGGAAACAAGGACAAGCGGCCCTGTCGGATTAGCCGAAACAAATTCTATCTGTATTTTCTTCCCCTTCCCAAGATCCATATCACCATAAGACCCTTTTAATCTATTGATTTTTAAAACCTGATCCCTCAAATATTTCACAGAAAAGTAAAAGTTTATAAATCCCGGGGCGGCAATTTCAACCTTCTCTATAAAATCAGGATCAATTGGAATGTTCTCAACAATTCGCTCCGCTAGTTTCAGGGGATTACTCTTTATCAGTCCCGCTGTTAAAAGGGCAATATTACTGCTTAAGTCACCATTGGAAAGTTCCTTCGGCCGTTCAAGATGAATTCTGCTTCTTTCTATTTCCAGCCCAAGTTCCCTGGCCGATTTAAAAAGCGCTTCCCTTACTCTTTCCCTTACACCTACATCCTCACGTCCTGCTTCTTTAACCATCCGGAAATTCCTCTCTGGGAGCGTCGCCCCAAAACTTTTCAAGCGCGTAATAGTCTCTCGTCTCAGGTTGAAAAACGTGAAGAACAACATTAAAACAATCTATCAAAATCCAGTATGGGGATTGATATCCTTCGAC
>JAGHBT010000124.1 GCA_021160845.1 bacterium
ATGATGATGTGGAATATGTTGAGGCAGGATGTTGGTGACGCACTCTTTATAAAGGGGGTAAGGGCTTTCTACAGCGGGAACAGATTTACGCGCGCTTCTTACGACGATATTCGCGAGGCATTTGAGTCTGTAACGGATACGGACTTTGGGCCTTTTTTTAAGCAATGGGTTGAGAGAACAGGGGCCCCGCAGCTGAGTCTTTCAGGGGTTAAGACCGAGCGCGACGAAAGCGGGTATTCCCTAAAGGTTGCGCTGAAGCAGATACAGAGGAAGAAACCTTATTCTCTTAATATTCCAATAGCGATTTCATTTAAGGAAAAGCTTGAGATGAGAAAGGTGCGAATGACTCAAAAGGAAGAAGTATTTGAGTTCACTTTCAAAGAGAAACCGTTGTATTTGAGGGTCGATCCGCAGTTCGATATATTCAGGAAACTGCATCACAATGAGATTCCTCCTTCTCTTTCTAAGGCCTATGGTTCTGACAATATTCTCATTCTTCTTCCATCCGGAGCGGATGCGGCAATTCTGAAGAATTATTCCAAACTGGCTAGTATATGGGCCGCTGACACTTCTTTGAATATTGAGATCAAGCGGGACAGTGAAATCAGCGAATTGCCGGCGGACAAGACGGTTTGGATCTTTGGTTGGGAAAATAGTTATCGAAACCTGATAGAAGTGGGGATAAAGGGTTATAATGCTGAAATATCAGGGGAGAGTGTCCGGCTCGGGGACATGACATTTAGCCGTGATTCGAACAGCTTTGTGATTTCAGCTCGTAATCCCCGGAATCAAAAATCTGTTATGGTTTGGCTTACCATTGGGGACAGTGAGGCTGTTGGGGGATTGGCAAGGAAACTGCCGCATTACGGTAAGTACAGCTACTTAGCCTTCGAGGGTGATCAGCCGACGAATATTTCCAAGGGTAACTGGGAGGTGGTTGATTCTCCGATGGCTTCCGCTATTTCCTGGGGTGGCGAGAGCGATAGTAGCCGGTTTGTAAAGGAGCTTCCCAAGAGGGACGCGCTGGCCGTTCTTGCTCCGGGTTTCTCGGCCGAGAGAATGATGAGGCACATTGAGTATTTGGCAAGTGACGAACTTGAGGGGCGTGGGCTCGGCTCGAAAGGAATAGAAAAAGCCGCTGAATATATAGCGGTCCGGTTTGAAAAAGCGGGGCTTACCCCTGCCGGAGACAATAACACTTTTTTCCAAACCTGGGAGGATGTGCTAGATGCCGAGGGTAAGAGGGGTGAAATTAAGAATATTATCGGAGTTCTTTCCGGTGCGAAAGAGGGGTTAGAAAAAGAGTCGGTTATAGTAAGCGCTCATTATGATCATCTGGGGTATGGCTGGCCTGATGTATTTAAGGGTAACGAAGGCATGATTCACCCTGGCGCCGACGATAATGCCAGTGGGATAGCGGTAATGCTTGAACTTGCCGCGCGACTCGGGAAAAATCTTAAGCCGGACAGAAATATCGTTTTTGTCGCCTTTACCGCCGAAGAAAACGGACTTCGCGGTTCGAAGCATTATGTCGAAAATATGAAGCGTTTTCCGGTAGAAAGGTGTATTGGGGTATTGAATCTCGATACTGTCGGGCGCCTCGGTGACAAAAAGCTGCTTGTACTTAATAGCTCGAGCGCGCGTGAGTGGAAACATATCTTTATGGGGAGCAGCTATGTTACGGGAGTTGAATCGGAGATGGTTTCGCAGGATCTGGATGCCAGTGATCAAGTCAGCTTTATTGAAGCCGGCGTTCCAGCGGTCCAGATTTTTTCCGGCCCTCATGGAGATTATCATCGGCCGACAGATACGGCTGATAAAATCGATGGCGCCGGGCTGGTGAAGGTTGCTGCTTTTACCAGAGAGGCAATAGTCTATCTGGCGGATAGAGAGGAACCGCTACAATTTTCAGGAACGGAGAAGAAGGATTCTCAGGCGCCCGTAAAGAGGGGAAGGCGAAGAGCCTCGACCGGGTGTATGCCGGATTTTTCTTTTGACGGAAATGGTGTGAGAGTGGCGAGTGTTTCTTCCGGTTCACCGGCGGCAAAGGTGGGGATGAAAAAGGGGGATGTAATAATTCTGCTTGGTGACCATAGGGTAAATGATCTCCGTGAATATTCGGACTCACTAAAGTTATATAAACCTGGTGACAGGGTGGAAATTACATTTCTTCGCGGTAATCGAGAAATCTCGAAAAATATTGTTTTGGGGGAACGGTGAAAAGCTATCGCTTTTACCCTCAGATATGATAGCGTCATTAAACTTAATGTTCCAGTACCCAGGCCTCTTTAGCGAAGTCTCTCTGTATCTGTCTCAGTACTTTAAATGCCTCTCTTTCCGTTCCGAATGATTGATATGTTACGGCGCTCATCCTCCCGTCGAGTATGGGGATGATTTTGGAGTCGTGCCCTTTTCCCCTGAGCTCTTTACTGAAATTGATCGCGTTGTTTCTTATTTCAAAACAACCGACCACAATATGATATCTACCGTTGCCGATAGATACTGCTTTTGCGTTTGGCTCTCTGGTTTTCTCCGTAGGAGCTGTTTCCATTACGGATTTTGTTTTTTCGGATTCGCCGCCTTGTGGTATTTCCGTTGTTTTTACTTCCGCGGGCTTAGAAATTTCCTCTTCGGGGGCTTCTTTAATTCTTGCCTCTTCCCTGAAAGTGAGAATGCTGTCTATCATGCCAATTCTTTTTATCGGCAGGCTTGCTTCCGGCTTAATATTAAGAGAGGCCTCGTAACTTTTCTTAGCCTCCCGGTACTCTTTAAGGTTAAAGGAGGTGTTTGCTTTCGAGATCAGCTCTGTGTATTCTGAATCCTTTTTTCCCGGCTGTTGATTCATAATTATAAAAACAACAACAATTATAATTACAAGGGGTACAACCCACAGTAGGATTTTGTTGATCTTTCCCATACCATCTGAGTTGGTTTTATATTCCATAGTTTTGGGAGTAGGTTTATCACTCACGATAGGCCTCCTTTATTAACCAAAGAGCTGGCTCCACTTTTGGTAGTGAACCCTTCTAAAAAGGGACTTTTACGGTGCTGCGGATAATCTTGATAGACGATAAGCCTCTTCAAAACAAACTCTATTTGATAAGTGACAGTGTTGTCAACTAAAAAACTTGTTGCTGGTTAATAGAAACCTGTTCCTCTATTAATTTGGTTGAAAGTTTTTGGAATGTGTGGTACAATCCATGCTGTTTCAATAGGTTGTTGGGAAAAGGAGAAGTAGATTTAACCTTAAGGGTCTATCCGGCGGTAGCTGTGCCGCGCAAATTAGGGGTTGAAGGTTGATGCTGCGAAAGCCATCCCGTCTTATTCGTTAAGTAGTGTTCACAATCGGAAAGGAGATTTTTATGAGATTAAAGCGATCGATATTTTTGTTGGCCGTCTTGGTTTTCGCAATATTTACAATGGGAAATGCATATGCGCAGGAACCTATTGTGGCTCCGAAGAAGGTATATAAGGCGCCGGAAGAAAATTTTGGATATTTCCCCCCGCCGGTTGACCTGAGTCATCTTATACCCACGAGGCCCCTGCTTGGCGCTACCGCAAGTTCCTGGGACTGGAGAACAAATGGTGGTGTTACTTCGGTCAAGAATCAGAGTCCATATGGGACATGCTGGGCTTTCGCGGCGTGTGGTGATCTTGAATCTAAAGTCCTTATAAATGAGTCATTTACTGCTGATTATTCTGAACTGAATATTCAGGCCTGTAATCCGACAACCTACCACAATTGTGATGTGGGGGGTAACGCTTGGATTTCCAATAATTACTTTTCTCTTCTAGGTTCGGTAAATGAGACATGTGATCCCTACCCGGGGGGATGCCCGAACCCGACCTGCATCAATCCCGCCTGCGATTTTTTCAAACAGGTTCGGGAATGGAAACTGATCCCAAATGATGTTACGGCAATTAAAAACGCCGTGCAGACATATGGCCCGGTGTATACATCGATGTACGCCAGTTTCCCGGCATTTGGCAGTTATGACGGAACTTTCTGTCTTACCTATACAGGCACTGAAACCACAAACCATGCTGTTCTGATTGTGGGTTGGGATGATGATATGTGTGGCGGTAATGGCGCCTGGATCGTGAAAAATTCCTGGGGAACAAGCTGGGGGGACAATGGCTATTTCTATATTCACTATGGAGATGCCAGCATAGGATCGAACTCGAATGTTATTACACGCTATGTGAATTATGATCCAAATGAAACGATTCATTACTACGATGAGTATGGCTGGTGGACTTCTGTAGGATATGGAGATGGCCATGACTGGGGTTTGATGGAGCTTATTAATACCAGTGCTAATGAATATCTTAAAAAGGTTTCTTTTTCGGCGACCGCCGCTCCATGTACCTATACGATAAATGTGTATGACGATTTTTCAGGGGGGGCTGTTTCCAATTTGCTATCCGGCCCTGTAACCGCGACTCTTTCTGAAGCGGGATATTATACGGTGGATTTACCCTCGCCTTTGCTCCTTACTATCGGCGACCCGGTTTATATAGAAGCTGAATTAAACACGGGAAGCTACGGTTATCCTATTCCGTGCGACGATAGTGGCCCAATGGAAACGAATAAGTCTTTTATAAGTAGTGACGGTGTATCTTATTCAGCGCTTGATCAAGGTAGCTATAATATGGGGGATATAGGAA
>JAGHBT010000074.1 GCA_021160845.1 bacterium
GTAGAGTTATTGTAATTGACTATGAAGATTCGCGACTTGGATTGGCGGTAGATTCAGTTCAGTATGTTAATGAGATATCTCTCAATGAAATTGATGATCCTCCCGAACAGGCGATAACCGACAGGAATCGCTTTTTAAGTGGTATAGGACATATTGATAATAGTTTAGTATTTTTAATTGATATTTCAAAGATATTCGCGGAGGAAAAGGGGAAATTGCCGGGACCAAAAGAATTATTTCAAATGAGCAGCTAAAAAGTATCTGGAGGGAAGTAGTGCTTGAAGTATCAAAAAAGATGATATTGGATGAATCTGATTTTGAGTGGTTTCGAAGGTTCATTCAAAAAGAAACCGGAATTCATATCTTCAAGGAAAAGCATATATTTTTGTATAATAGATTACTCAAAAGAGTAAATGAATTGAATCTGGATTCATTTTCAGCTTATAGGGAATTAATCAAAACGGCGGATGCTTATAGGGAAGAAAGCCAAAATCTGTTTAACGAAATAACGACAAACGAAACTTGGTTTTTCAGATATAAAAAGCAGTTTGAAGTTCTTCGGAAAGTAATCCTGCGAGATATTGTAGCCAAGCGGGGCAACTTTGGACAACAAATTACGATAAACTGTTTTGGTTGTTCCTCTGGCCAGGAACCGTACTCAGTGGCGATTTTTCTGGCGGAGGAACTCGATGTTAACTTCAGGGTTTTTACCAGAATAAATGCCGTCGATTTGTCTACTGCAGTTCTTCAAAAAGCTAAAAAAGGGTTTTATAGTGATTCGGAAGTGGGAAACATCCCCCCTGAATTACTCAGGCGTTATTTTGCTAAAGAAATTGATGGGTATAGAATACTGCCGCGTATTTCAAATATGGTGAATTATTTCCATTTTAATATGAATGATGAAAACTGGAACAAATTCAAGTTTTGTGATGTTATTTTATGCCGAAACACCACAATATATTTTGAGTTGAGAGCCAGGGAACGCGCAATAAAAAAAATGGTTAGCTCCTTGCGAAAAGGAGGGTTTCTTATATTGGGGCACAGTGAAATAATTGATCCACCCGATCAAGATTTGAAATTTGTGGCTCATAATATTTATAGAAAGGTATAACGGTGGGTGAGAAAATAGATTCCATGCTCGAAACTTACTATGAGGATTCTCTTGAAATATTAGAGGAAATGGAAAAGCTTATTTTGCGTATCGATAAGTATGCCGGAGATAGAAAGTCACTGGACAGTTTATTTCGATCTGTTCATACATTGAAAGGTTCATCGAGATTTATGGAATTAAACGGGATTGCGGACCTTGCTCATGATCTGGAAAATCTTTTGCATGGCGCCAGAAACGGTGATTTTGAATTTAAGGATCAAGCTGTGGATTTATTTTTTAGAGGCATGAAAATTCTGAAAATCTTTGTGGATGACATCGGCAAATATGGAAAGGAAAAGAAAAGAGATATTACGGATATACAGAAGGACCTTGCCGACTTTCTAAATGCTGGACAAGGGAACGGCGAGAAATTGGATGACAGCGTAAAAGGTGATTACAGGCAGACGGAAAAGAAAATCGGTGAGAATCCCGTTATTGAAGTAAAAGACCTTGATGTTTCCCCCGTAATTTGGTCTGAGGTTCTTTCCGATAGTGAAAAAGAAATTTTGTTTAATGTGGATGAAAACGAGAAAATTTATGTAATAAGGATAAAGCTGATATCAACGGATTCGATGGATGTGGCAAGGGCGTTTCTCTATGTCAGGAGTGTGGAGGAACATTCCACATTTGTTAAGACTTTTCCTTCTATTGAACATATGGAGGAAGAATTTGAGGGTAGAGTCGACCTTCTTCTTATTTCTGATTTAAATGAAAAATCAGTGAGGGAACTCTTCGACGAAAACGCGGATGTGGAGTTTTTTAAGGTTTTTGGCGCCGATTCTATTACAAATGGAGAAAAAGTTATTGACGAACTTGTTATTCCAGGGATTTTGAGCAAGAGTGATGCTGTTTTAGAACAGAATGAGGAAGATAATGTTCTTTATGAGGATTTTCAGGAAGACGAGGAAATTGAGAATAGCGAAAATACAGACAAGTTATGTTCGAAGCAAGAGACAATAAGAGTAAGTATAGATAAACTTGATATTTTAATGAATCTCCTTGGAGAATTAGTGATTAATCGAACAAAAAGTTTTGGGTTGGCGAACAAATTGAAGCGTAGGTCTTTCTATGATGTAATGGTTAACAATCTGTTGGAGAGCTTGCAGGAGCAGTCGATAGTAATCCACGAGATGCGGGAAAGGTTGATGGACAGCAGGTTAGTCCCGGTAAATTCAATATTTCAGGAAGTCTCTCTTGTTGTGAGAGATATAGCAAAAAGAACAGGAAAAGAGGTCGAGTGTTTGATTTCGGGGGAAAATACGGAAATTGACAAAAGGCTTGTTGATAGTATCAAGGCACCCATAATGCACGCTGTGAAGAACGCTGTTGATCATGGATTAGAAAAACCGGATATAAGGGAAGTAGAGAAGAAAAGCAGAACCGGCCATCTATGGGTAAAAGCCTCCCGGGAGCATAATCAAATTCTTATCAGCATTACAGATGACGGTAAGGGCATTGACCGAGAAGCCGTACTCAGAAAAGCTATTGAGAAAAATCTTGTTGACCCGGAGCATAGGGATAGTTTGAGCGGTGATAAAGTACTAGAATTAATATGTCTTCCAGGCTTTTCCACCAAAGATTCTGTAACAGGGGATTCCGGGCGTGGAGTTGGAATGGATGTGATCAAAAGTATGATGGAGGAGTTAAATGGTGAAATGCAGCTCCATTCCGATAAAGGGCAGGGTACTACAGTGTCACTTCGTTTGCCAATTACTTTGGCTGTTTTTCAGGGATTGGTTGTTGAAGATAATAATAAACAGTATGTGATACCGATAGATGTTGTTTCCGAGATTGTTAAATTAAATTATAGGGAGATTCATATGGGGGAAAGTGGAGAAATGATGAAAAAGCATCGTGGCAAGGTGTTAATCATTTATGAATTGAACAAATTGCTTTTTGGTACAGAAAAAAAACGGCAAACGGATGAGCACTTTATTACGATTGTGGTCAGAAGTGGAGGGAAAAAAACGGGTATTATAGTGGATAGGTTGATTGGAGAAAGGGAGATAGTGATAAAAAAAACGAATAGTCTTTTTATCGATATTGAAGGTATCGCAGGAACTTCAATTATGGGGGATGGGAAGGTAGTACCTATAGTGGATATTCCAAATCTATTAAAGTTGGGAAATATTAAAAAGCAAAACATTGAGTTAGCTACTGGATCATTGATGTAAAGGTATTTTGATGAATGAAGGAAGAAATAGTTCCTTGCAGTTTGGCAGTGTGGGCTATATTCCTATAGGCGGGATCAAAGTTGCTAAGGCCCCGGGGAAATTGGCTACTTTACTTGGTTCATGTGTGGCTTTGGTAGTTTATGACAGAGAGACAGGAACGGGGGGGCTTTCTCATATTCTACTTTCAGGTGATGGTACTATAGACAGAACAAAGCTATCCGACCCGGCTGTTAAAAGGCTGATTTCGGAAGTAAAAAAAGTTGCCGGTCAAAATACACGTCTTGAAGCAAAAATTGTTGGGGGTGCGCTTTTACATGGTGGAATTAGTAGTATGTTGTGTGATATAGGTAGGAATACGGCTTTAAGAGTCATGGAATTGCTTGTTGAAAGGCGGATTGATATTACTGGAATGCATATAGGGGGAACTTGTAAGAGGGAAATAGTTTTTGATCTGGATACGGGGAAAATGCATCTGAAAATTGACAACGCGTGTAAAACCGGAAAGCTGGAGATCACACTTTAATTAAGCTCGAATTTTGAAGGAGAAACTGTAATGGGGATAAAAGTGCTTTGTGCTGAGGATTCAAAGCATGTACGCAATATACTCGTTAGACTTCTCAATTCAAGTCCGAATGTTGAAGAGGTTTTTGAAGCAGCTGACGGAGAAGAAGCAGCATGGATGGCAAAGGCTTTAAATCCTGATGTTATAACCCTTGATTTGAAAATGCCGAAGATGGATGGGTTAACGGCTCTGCGTCGAATAAACACCTTTTGTTTAGCTCCGGTGATAATTATAAGTTCATATACCCAACCAGGCGCTATAGTAGCTGTGAAGGCCCTTGAAGAGGGGGCTTTTGGGGTAATTTCGAAGCCTGCAAGTGGGAAAGCCTGCGATATGATTAGTATGAAAGAAGAGCTGATTGCTATGGTTGAAGAGGCCTACAATTTTAATTTGGAAAGAATGGCAGGTGAGATAGGTATAGGAAAATTAGGCAAATTAAACACGGGATATCCATTTGACGAGGGGAGGAAGTTGGATAAAAGAAACGCCGGAATTAATAATGGTGATGAGCTTAGCCCCACAGAAATAGAATCTATTCGATGTATTGGGATTGGTTCTTCAACGGGGGGGCCTAAATATCTTGCGGAGATGCTACCTCTCCTGGGTGGTTTGTTTCCGTGGCCAATTATAATTATTCAACACATACCCGCCTATTTTGCTCCCTATTTTGTAGCCAGCCTGAACGATAACTCTTTGCTTAATGTGAAAATAGCAGAAGATGGTGAAATTATTAAACGGGGAAATATTTATGTAGCGCCAGGAGGAGGCCAGTTAACCTTGCGTGAGAGAGGCTATCAGATACAAATATTGATTGATTACGATGCCGCTCCGCTACTGGGAGCTATTCCTTCTATAGATTTCTTTTTTAAGTCGTTTGCTTCCACCGTGGGGGCAAAGGCGGTTGGTATTCTTCTTTCAGGAATTGGGTGGGATGGAGTTGATGGGCTTAAAACAATAAAAGACATGGGGGGGATAACAGCTGTGCAGGATCCACGGTTCTCAATGGCTCATGGCATGCCTATGAGAGCCCTTGAGATAGGGGCTGCAAAGGCCGCGTTGAAGATAAGCGATATCCCTGAATTTATTTATAGATCCGCGCGAACTCTCGCCGGCGCCAAATCAGTATAAATTTCTGTACATAACCCATATTATAA
>JAGHBT010000315.1 GCA_021160845.1 bacterium
AGGTTATAGCGGAAATGGACAGGTTGGGGATAATAATAGATTGTTCTCACGCTTCGCGCGGGACATTCTTTGAAATACTGGACCATTCGATTAATCCTGTTATTCTTTCTCATTCCTGCATGAGGGCGATTTGTAACATTCCCAGGAACGCTGATGACGATCAGCTTCTTGCCCTTGCTGAAAATGATGGTGTGATTTGTGTTAATTATTTCCCAGCCTTTCTAGAAGAGAAGAGCCACAGGGATATAATGAAGATATGGAGTGTCTACAGAGAAAAAAAGGGTATCCTTTCGAAAAAGTACGGGGGAGACCCAGCGAGGGCGAGCAAAGAACTGATGCCAGCCGCGATGAAAGAGCTGGGAAAATTGCAAATGCCAGGGCTTTCTCTTGTCGTGGATCATATTGACCACGCTGTAAAGGTTGCGGGGATTGACCATGTTGGAATAGGCTCTGATTTTGACGGAATCCCTCTTACCCCGTCGGGCCTTGAAGATGTTACAACCCTGCCGAGTCTTTCCGGTGAACTCCTAAAAAGGGGGTACTCAGAAAAAGATGTCGGAAAGATTATGGGAGGCAACCTATATAGAGTTACCAGTAAGGTTTGCGGGGATGGTTAAATAAAGGGCGTGATGATTTTTCAATAAATGATTCTGCTATCTGAAGAAAATTAAGGCGGCGAGGAATTCTGAATGTATCCCCACCGCCTTAGTTTTAATCGTCATTTAGTCGTTGTTTCTGTTTTCAATCCATTCGGCATATTCTTTAATCGCTTTCCATTGTCCCTCAGGGTGCAATTCGGCTTCTTCGAAAACCTTGTGTGCCTTCCCGCTTCCGAGGTAATGCCCATGTTTGAAAGCATGGAGGCTGTGTTTTCTGCCTTCACGTGATACGACCCAGCGGTACAATGTCGGTAGGGTGAGCCCGGTTATTCCCATGGCTTCGTAAGCAAACTTGTCCGGATAAATCTCTGCCTGCTCTTTTTCCGAAAGCATCGAGAAGAGTTCCGCGCTGGTGACGTAGAACACATTCATGTTGAATCCGGCCTCATCAATCCGCGGGAGAACTTCGTTTACGAAGGCGTTTGTAATTCCGCTACCTTGAAGAACCAGTGTGCCGTGGTAATGTTCTTTTGAGGGATCAGCCGTTCTCATAGCATACAGTCCTTTTACGGCCGCGGTAACCGGCGGAAGATTTAACGTTTTCCTGTCTATGATTTTCTCACTCGGGCGCGTCACAAACGGAGCAAGAACCGCGGGACGCTTCTTTAACGCGGCGATAACCATGGGATACATTTCATTAGGATCCCATGGTGTGAGTGTAATCATAACGTCACGCGGGAAGTTTTCCTGAACTGCCTGCAGACACTGTGGATCGGCGTGGGTTGGTCCGTCTTCGCCGGTTTTAAGGCCGGCGTGAGCGTTTACAATGATAAATGTGTTTTGGGGAAGGCCCAGATAGGCCTTTTTTGCCTGTTGTCCAATTCCGTGGAGTCTGGCCGTGATGTGCTCGAGCGATGTAATAAAAGCGCCGTAGGATGATCCGGCGCCGATCGCCTTCCCGTAGGTGGAAATCCCCGCCATCAGCCCACCCATGCAGTCTTCACAAATACCACCAGCGGCGATCAGTCTGCTGTCCGGATTCGAGATGGAATTCCAAAAGCCGTCCGGGAAACCGCTGTTTAGTTTGTTGATGCTGGTTGATCCCAGAAGGTCGGCGGATGCGCCTATAAAGGCGCCTCCTGTTTTCTTGTTGAGGTATCCGAGGGTTTCCCCCAGAGCGGCGCGGAGGGTTTGAGCCCCTCCTACATCATAGCTGCATTCGGAAGGGATTTCATCATATTTAATCTCATCGGAGTATATAAGATCAAGATTAACCTTATCGTTCCGCCTCTTTCTGTCAAGCCTTGAAAGACGGCTGTCTGCTTCCGCGAGACGGGTTGAGAAAAATTCCGCGATCTCATTGTTCTCTTTAAAAATCCCCCTTAAAACGAGCAAGGTGTCGTAAAAATTCTGTTCAATATTCGTTTGTGTCTGTTCTCCTTCGAATTTCGGGAATTTTACTTTAAAGCGTTCCTCAAGAGGCTTAAGAGTATTGTAATATGCCTCTGAACAGAAATTATGACCGGCTCCGTGGGATTTTCTTCCCTCAATACCATATTCCCAGCCCTTTATTGTACGGTAAATAATTGCGGTTGGTTGGTCGTTCCGGCGTTTACCGGCAAGCTCGAGGGCCGCGTGAATCTGTCTGAAATCCTTGCCGTTTTTTACTGAGATTACATTCCAATCATGAAGATAGCATAACTCAGCGGGTGTCCACTGGACATAATCGCCGGGGATAGAACCTTCGCGGCAGACCTTTTCAGAGTCGATAGAGGCCTGGTTCCAGTCGACATGAAGAATGGTATTCCATAATTGTGCGGTGGCTGCTGCCGCTAAAGCCTCGGAGACACGGCCGGGAGTCATTCCGCCCTCACCTTCGAGAACATGTATAAGAGGAGAATCCTTTCCAAAGTAATCCATAGCTCCGAAGCTCAACCCGAAGCTTGATGTTATCCCAAAACCTGAAGCCCCCGTTGAAAGCTTGACAAAGGGCGTCAGTGGTGTTGGATGGCCGTCAAGAGATTTGGCCTTAAATTTTGCGAAGAGTGGTGTTTCCTGAGTAGGATTTCTCCTGAATCCAAGCAGATCTTCCATTCTCAGTTGGAATTTCGGGTCGGGAAGAAGTTCGGGATCGCCTACCTTCGCCGCTTCATTTCTAAGTGCCCACATGGCGTAAAGTCCCATTGCCTTGTGCCCGGCCGCGTAAGAGAAAATGTCGGCTTCCAGACATTGCGGATCACTTATCCTGTAATTCATTATGGAGAAAAGCACGCTTTCAACGATTCTCCCCGATGAAATGCTTCCTCCGGGATGGCCCGATTTGGGAACGAAATTATATAAAATACCGCAGAGAGTGCGGTATAGTAGATCGTAGTCTTCGAACGCCGCAGATGCGGTATCTGAAAAATCCGAGGCTACCGCTGTGGAATCTATTTCGGCGTAGTAACCGCGTCTGGGGCCAAAATCCATTTTCTTAATTAATGAGTCAGTAGCCAATGTATTCCTCCATGGGTTGAAATTTAGATTAACTTCTTTCAGCGTAAGGCTGTTAACTTAAACTAGAGCAATTTCTTTCGTGTTGAACAATTAATATAAATCACACAGTATATAATTGTCAACCATGATGTCCTCTGTTTTTAAGGGGGATGAAGGATAGATAAAGATGATAAAGAGTTAAGGGGTTTGTTTATAATTTCATAAAGGGGATGACAAAGAATGGAAGCCGCGATTATTTATGATAATTCAGCGTGTAAAAAAAATATTCGGTACGGCTGGGGTTTTTCCTGCCTTGTGGGCAGGCGTGTTTTATTTGATACCGGAGAAAGTTCCGAATCACTTTTTTATAATATGGATCAGTTAAATGTGGATATTTCCAAAATAGAAGCAGTGGTGATTTCCCACGATCATTGGGATCACACGGGGGGTCTGTGGGGGTTGCTGAAAAAACGAGAGGGACTTCCCGTTTACTCCTGTCCGGGGTTTGGCCCGTCTTTTATAAAAAGGGTTCGCCAATCGGGGGGGAGGCCTTTTGAAGCTGAAAGATATCAACGGATCGATGATAACATTTCTGTTACAGGAGAGGTGCGTGGGAAATATCGTGGAGGGGTTATCTCCGAACAGGCGCTTATAGTGGAAACAGGAGGGAAAATTACTGTGATTGTCGGGTGTTCGCACCCCGGGATTGTTACAATAGTTGAAAGGGTAAAAACCATCTTTCCCGGCGTGGAAATTTCACTGGTCTTTGGCGGATTTCATCTTAAGGATGAGGATCCTCAAAGCGTGAGGGCGATAGTTTCCTCCATGAAAGAATTGGGTGTTGAAAAAGTGGCGCCGGCACATTGCACCGGAGAGGAAGCAAAAAGAATCTTTAGGGAAGGGTATGGGGAAAACTTTGTATCGGTTCAGGCAGGGGAAGTATTCGAGATATAAAAGATTTAAAAGGGAGGAAACTTAGGAAAGATATACTCCTTTTTCACAAGTAAGGAGTTCCTCTATTTCATGTTGGTTTTTATAGTTTTGATTTCAATTGATAAGATGATATAATGTTATTTAGTGTAAAAGCATCTGTGATTCCCATCGGTTCAATAGTCTGAATTCAATAAGTTCAAGAGGAGAAATGTGATTTAATGATCGGAGCGATAGCGGGAGACATAATAGGTTCCGTGTACGAACACAGTCCGATTAAGACTAAAGATTTCCCTCTATTTAGTGAGAAATCACGTTTTACCGATGATTCTGTACTCACAATTGCCGTAGGGCATGCCATTACGACAAAATGTTCATACAAGAAAGCCATCAGGGAAATTGGAAATCGCTATCCCGAAGCGGGGTATGGGAGCAATTTCATCCTCTGGCTGTTTTCACTGATAGAAGAACCGTACAACAGCTGGGGGAATGGGTCGGCGATGAGAGTTTCGCCGGTTGGATTTGCTTTCAATACCCGAGCGAAGGTTCTCGCGGAAGCGGAGAAAACAGCCGAGATAACACATAACCATCCCGAAGGTATTAAGGGAGCATGTGCAACAGCACTTGCGATATTCCTAGCGAGAAACGGGGCGGAGAAGGAAGAAATAGAGAGTGAAATCGAACGCGAATTCGGTTATGACCTGGACAGGACGATATTGGATATAAGGCCTGATTACAGTTGGGAAGCTTCATGCCAGAAAACAGTACCGGAGGCTATTGTCGCCTTTCTCGACTCTGTCTCCTATGAAGACGCAGTTAGAAACGCCGTTTCTTTGGGGGGTGACAGTGATACGCTGGCCTGTATAGCGGGGGGGATTGCCGAGGCCTATTATCGGTATGTTCCGCCGGAAATTCTAATGGAAGTTAAAAACCGTCTCCCGGATGATCTGTGGAAAGAATTCAGGCGGTTTTACATTGAATATGGAATACAAGAGATCGCCGGGCAGATGAAAAAAGCTGAATTGGTATAAATATGTAATACTGAAATCGAGCCGGGTTGATTGTTGTGATATTTTTTGAGTACACCTACCTGTCGGGTTAAACTTTAAGTTGCGGGACAGATATCAATTTGGGATAACCATGGGAAGAATCCTTGTAGTACATAACCAGGCATCCGGAAACCATAACGCATCCCTTTTAAGAAAAATTCTGGATAGCTATTTCAACACTTCAGAGTTTAGCTACAAACTGCATGAGATGAATAAAGGTGATTCGGTTGAGGCTGTTGTTAGTGAATATGTGGAAAAGGGATATGGAATGGTTATCGCTGCCGGTGGGGATGGAACAATCTCGGGGGTTGCCGGAGGACTTGTGAACAAATCTGTGCCATTGGGAATTATTCCTGTCGGTACAGGCAATATGATAGCAAGAGAATTGAAGATACCCCTTAATATCAAACGTTCAGCTCAAATAATATCGGGAAGGCACTCCATAAAGACAATCGACGCCATGAGGGTTAACGGCCGTACTTTTATACTTACTATCGGGGTGGGCATAAGTTCATTAGCCGTAAAAGATTTGACAAAAAAGGAAAAGAGCCGTTTTGGGATTCTCGCATATGTTGGTTCCGCCTTGAAACATATTGTGAAATTCAGGCCGCACGCCTTCACTTTAACAATAGACGGTGATAGAATAGAGATAAGATCACCCGAGGTATCTGTGTCTAATGGCGGGGTGATAAGCGACATGATACTTCCAAAGGGACTTAATATACAGATAGACGATGGGGCTGTGGATGTCTGTTACGTAAAGGCTAATTCGATGCGAGACTATCCCACCCTCCTCCTGAATGTTCTTAGAAGAAAACCAACGGATTCCAGCATACGATGCATCAGGGCAAGAGAGAGTGTTACGATAGATGCCGAAAAGAAAATAACCGTTCAGGCGGACGGTGAAGTGATGGGAGAAACCCCCGTTATAGTGGAAGTTATCCCCGGTGCGATCTCTGTTATTGTTCCGGAGCGCAATTAGAATTCTTCACTATAATTAGAAGTGGTAAACTGGCTTTTGACTTTGCTTGCGCATTCCGATATAGAAACCGAATAATGTCACTTGCGGATCAAGAGGGCGTTTCCGAACCCGGTTTGATTTATGTGAAAATCAGCGAAACGGCGGCTGCCACGGCCAGACAAATCAAGGTGATGGGAAGGAGTTTTTTGAAGAAATCCTTCATGGTGGAGTTAAAAAACTCCAGTGATACTGAGACGCAGGGATGAATCGGCGAGATGATATAGCCCATGAAAGCGGAAAAAAATATGCAGGCAAAGATAAGATAGCCAATATGTTCTACTCCCGTAATGGAAAAATAGATAGGGATAATAATAGCGACGGGAAGTTGGACGCGCCCCGTAACAAAACCGAGAAATGCCCCGACAATTATAACAAGGAAATGACGGGAGGATACGGCATTAGCGATAATTTCCGAAATATTTGAAGCAATGAAAGTGTTTAGAAAGAGAAACATTCCGATAATAATCATAAAGTATTTCCAGGGTTTCACACCTTTTATGACAGGAGCCATTTTTTTTAAGGGCAGCTTACCCAGAATAACGGCAAGCGTAAGGCTGCAGAGCACACCTATGATCAGTGGTATTTCCTGAAGCAAAGAAGGGAAAATAGACATCAGAGAAACATGAATAAGCGGAGCCGCGATAATAATAACGATCGGGCTGAGTATCTTCTTTAGTTCTACGGATTTTTGTGTTTGCATATTTCCCTTGATTCCGCGTAGAAGAAAGATGTAACCCAGAATCAGCATAAGGATAAATCCGGGGAAAAGGTATAGCATTGCTTTATAGAGATTAAGGTGAGCTATTTTGGTGGTGACCAGCAGGGCTCCAAGGGGATAAATCAGAACAAGAACATGCCTGAACCAGATATTTATTGCAGCGAGTTGCTCATCGGGGATATCGTCTCCTGCACGGCGGACAAGAGGCGCTGACAGAAGGGCTCCCCCGGGCATCGGCAGCATTCCGAGGAAGGCAGGGCCGAATACCAAGAAGAGGGTTCTTTTCAATTTCAGGTTTGAGACCAGAGTGTCCATCAACCCGGATTTTTCAAGAACACCCCCGATCATGGGGATTGTCCCCACGGAGAATGCCAGAAGGAGTATTGAAGGGTCAGAAATTGTTCGTGTAACTTCATTAAATGTTTCTCTCGCGGACAGGTTAAAGACCCCCAGTACGGCTGCCCCCGCGATAAATCCCAACCAGAGATTTTTCCTGGCAACGCCGATCATCACCACAAGAGATAGAATAAATCCTGTCCATGTAACTATATCCATTGCCCACACCCTTAAGG
>JAGHBT010000115.1 GCA_021160845.1 bacterium
ATCTTAATCAATCCTCTACGGCTTCGTAAAAAATTCCACCTTCTTCGTTGTTCTGCAACCTGCGACACTGCAGCGCACTGTATGTACGCCTCATTCCTCAGATCTTGTACGCCTCGAATCTGGAACTTTTACTTTGCCTTCACATTTTTATAAGAGAAAAAATTTAACCCTTATTTGTCATCCGGGCCATGCTATCCATCATCGCCTGTAAACCAAATTTGCTGGCCAGTGCATCCAGGCCAATCTCCAACTCTTCCTGAGTTTCCTCTTCGTCAACTTCGACTTCCCGCTCTTCGTAAATCAGAGCATCAACTAGGCACCACTGCACACACAAAGGCCCGTTCTCTTCATTTTCACACATATCGCATTTCAACGGGAGGCCGGAGTCGGGCTCATGAAACTCCTCGCGGGAGGGGCAGGAAGCGCGACAGAAAGAACACTCGTCGTACTCTTTACCATCGATTGTATATTTGTCCCGGCCAGCACATTCAGCAACCGTGTATTCGCCCGCCAGTATCGGTACATAGATATCTCTCAAGGGGTCACGTATTATCCGAATCCGTGACCGGGCTGGGTTATTGCTGCTATACTTCGGAGACGCATGCACCGCCGAGCAGATCACCTCGCAGGCCCGACAGCCATTACACTCATCAACATTAATTCTTATAGTTTTAACGATTTTCATCTTTTTCTCACTTGCCACGGTTTTTTACCCCCACGCGTTATTTCTATTTATTTATCCAAGATGCCTCTCTTGATAAAGTCCTCACTCACATAACCCAAGCCTAATTCCTGCAAAGACTCCGATGTCGGTATCCCATCTTCATTCCAACCTTTGAGTTTGTAATAGGCATCCAGGAGCTGTTCCTCAAGTTCAGGAAATCTCTTCTTCCAATGATCTTCCGGCGGTGCTTCATCAACCCGGCGCATTCCTCTTCCGATATTAAAAGCCCGAACTAAAGTCCGATAGCGCTTGGCCGCTTTGGTCAACTTCTCTTCATCCATTTCAATCCCGGCCCCGGCCGAGATAAATTTCGGATAATTATGGATATGATATGGTGGTTTCAACGGGAATGATGACAAGCCGGCGCACTGGCCAAGGGCATCATCGATATAGTGCATCATCTCCTGCCAATCAACAATATCACAAGTCATTTCAACTGTGGGATAATAAGGGATTGAATTTTCACCACGAATCTCCCAGTCAACAAAATACTGTTTGAACTTATCATCCGGAACCTGAATCCAATCCTCAACAAACTTTTCCCGATGTTCCCGTTTGGGAAAAGGAGCCTGCGGAAACTGCCCTTCAATCTGGGTAATATTGATCTTTTCACCAGTCGCGTACATCAGAAAATAGATCGGATTGAGCATCGACAGTTTCAACGGCAACTGCTCAATTTTTTTGATGTTGTTATGAGCGTAGGCCTCGGCTCCCTTACCAATCTTCTGAGCCGCCCAGTGAGTACCATCGGCTAAGATATCGCCGATCCCTTCACGCCGGACAATTTTGTCAAGCAGCCAATAAAAGCGGCCTTCACTGTCCTCCGGCATTCCGGGAAAATCCGCATCGGTCAAGATTCCATCTTCCAGAAGTTCCAAAGCAAAAGCCATAACTTGCGGGGCCGAGAAACCATCGACTCCATACTCAGTCGCCTGCTGCGCAATCCGTAAACCAAAATCAAGATTGGAGAATGCACCAAAGGTATAGGTTAGCTTAGTAAAGCATTTCATCATATAGGTCGGCAGACCCGGCATAGTAATAGTGGCACCGCATTTCATCGGACAGTTAAAACAACTGATCAAGCGGGTTCGGGCTCCCTCCATAGTCGAGGTCCACTCTTTTTCGACTTCCTCACTCCAAAACCCTTTTCTCCGTGTCCGCGAATTTCCCCACATAAAATTTTCGGTATGCCACTTTTCATCATGGATTTTCATCTCCTGGGGAGACCCCAGTCCAGCCAGAATCGGCATAACTCCCGGAATCGGCTTTCCATCCCGCTCCTTGATATAGGCCAGCACTTCATTACAAAGTCCGATATACTCCTCAGGCTGGGCAATATTGATATCCTTGGTTCCGCGAACCACTATCGCCTTTACACCCTTGTCACCCATCACGGCCCCGATGCCGCCGCGACTCGCACTTGAGCGACCCTGCTCAATCGAGGCATAATAAACCCGGTTCTCACCGGCAAGACCGATGGCCGCAACCTGAGCTTTCGGCTCATTCAACTCTTTTTGAATGATTTCCGCCGTTTCGACCGATCCTTTACCCTTCAAATGGGAAGCGTCCCGAATCTCAACCTTATCGTTATGAATCCACAAATAGACCAACTCGGGAGATTTACCGCGCAGAATCACTTTGTCATAACCGGCATATTTTAATTCCGGAGCCCAAAATCCGCCCATCATTGAAAACGCCATCAAATTGGTCTGCGGCGAGATAGTGGTAACAATGGTCCGGTTACAACCGGTAGCTGGCGTACCACATAAAAGACCAGCCCCAAAAATGAGTAAATTCTCGGGAGAAAAAGGTTCAACCTCAGGCGAAACCCGATCCCATAATATTTTAGCGTTGGTCCCAAGCCCGCCCAGATAGAGCTCGGTATCTTTGGGATCTGTAGCGACCTTCTCAATATTTCCCCGGCTTAGATCAATTTCTAAATTAAATCCTGTCTCTGCGTACCTCATTTTTTACCCCTCAACTCTATCTGCGATATGATCGTCCTCGCCACCGTCAACCGGAAAAGCGCAATTCTCTACTCCTGACATCAGCACAATCCGGCTACCGGCTGGATAACTGAATAATGGTTTACGAGAAGCTCTAAAGCAAGGATCTTGCCAAAGAATGCTGCTCGTATCCATCTGGGAATATATCAAGTAAACATAATTCAGCAATTAAAGATGTAACAGCCATAAAAAAAACATTCTGCTTGATTATAGAACTCGGCAAGCAACAAATTGCCAGAGTAAAATTAACCTGAGATGGTGAAAACTGAACGATGAAAAGGATAATTCCTATATCATATTTAAGATTTTTGAGATAAAGCTATTCATACAATAAATTTCGTGCTAGAAATCAGGAAAAAGGGTGTAAAGAAACTAGTCACACCCCCAAACCAGTTGTTAATCTAAAATCCATATAAATATTATTCAGGTTTTTTTGTGATTATGAATCCCCTTACAAATGCAATAGTTGTTATCGACATGGCCGATAAGAAAGAGCACTCAGTTAAAATAAAAGTTAATTTTAAAACTTTGGCCATCTCTCTTTTCATAGCTGTGCTATTGCCGATATCTGCAATAGCACATACCACGGCACTTATCCCCGCCACAGATAAAAACGGCCATAAGATCGTAAAGGTTCTTCATTTTCACCCATTTACGGGTTCTGATCTTATGGGAATACGCTTAGGCGCTGAAGATTCTAAAGACCTTAAGGGGTTGAATTCAATTTCCATAATTCACCAAAAAGAGAAAAAAAGATTAAACGCTATCGCGATTCCAGATTTTTATACGGTAAGAGGAAAAAAAAGAGAGACATATACGATCCCAATAAATAGAAAAAGTGGATTTTTTAAACCTGGTGACTATATAATAGTGGTAAGACATAAAGCACATTGGAAAAAGAATGAAAACATATACAGGCAGAAGGTTGCGAAACTTTGCCTTAATAATTTAGGAGTGACTAGCGATTGGCCGGATCGGGTACTCAAAAATACGCCTGAAATAATACCATTAGTTCAACCATACACTGTGTATTCTGGGACTCTTTTTAGAGCTGAGGCCGTCGATGACGAAGGCAAGATAATTTCACACGCAAAGATACAAATTGAATACATGAACTACACATTAGGCAATATAGAACTTGATACAACTACGTCCGGTTTCCTTAAGGAAGAGATTGGAAATTGCACCATCTTTACAAACAGCAACGGAAGTTTTTCATTTATTCCACCAAGAAAAGGAGTGTGGACATTCACTCTGGTGGATGGAGATAACAATAAGTTCATACAAGGAAAGAGGCTTGAATATGATTCATCTCTTTCAATACTGGTAAAATAGTACCCGGCCACAAAAAAGGCTCAGCTAACAAACGTTAACTAAGCCTTTGAAATCATTGAAGCCGATGCGCAGACTCGAACTGCGGACCTACTGATTACGAATCAGTTGCTCTACCACCTGAGCTACACCGGCACAACGGACTTTTTCCCTACACCTTCTAAGCGGAAAATCCTCTAATTGTTTTTTTCTAAAATTGCAAGCTAAAAGTAGAACTCTATACGG
>JAGHBT010000299.1 GCA_021160845.1 bacterium
ATCATATTGTTATCAAATAAGATGGAGACTAAAAAATATTTAGATGTTAAAATGTAGCTATTGAATAGATCGAAAATATGTAAACTATTATTTACGTATGAGATGTAAATCATATAATTCCTGATATTGCAAGAAGTTGAGGTGTATATGTTCGAATACAAAATTGTAAACGAACATTTACGTTTTAGGAGGTGTATTGACCGAACGCATTATTTTTTATACTCGCTTATAAACTTTTCTACTTCAGGAATTCCACCCTGGTAGATAAGATATCCGTTGTGAGGTTCTCGTTCGGTTATCTCGCCGGCAATTGGGGTGAGCATAATTTTCTTAACCTCTTCGCGGTCTTTGGATTGGCCGAGAGCCCAGGCAAGTTTTACATAGGCTACCTCCGGCAGCATATTTGCCGCGGGTATTACCCCAAGATCCATTATATCGCGTCCCGTATCATAAACATACATTTGGACATACCCCCACAGGGTTTGAACGGACATGTATATATGGATGCCCATATCGCACGCCTTTTTAAGAGAGGGGTAGAGAGCCTTATTAACATGTCCCAGCCCAGTCCCAGCTATGACAATTCCCTTGTATCCGTTGTCTATCAAAGATTCGATAATGTCTGGTTTCATATTGGGATAATAATAAACGATAGATACCCTGTCATCGAAGGAGGGAATTATTTTTACTTTATTATCTTTTCTTCTCTTTTTGTAGTCGTTTCGTAAGGGAACGAATCGGTCTTTTTCTACTATTGCCAGCGGGATATCACCTATGGTTCTGAAGGCTGAACGGTATGAAGAGTGCATTTTTCGTACCCTTGTTCCTCTGTGAAGCAATCCATACTGATCACTTGTTGGTCCGAACATACAGACCATCACTTCGGCAAAATCACTTCTGGCAGCTGTTCTTGTTGCATTTATCAGGTTGATAGCCGCGTCGCTTGAGGGTCTGTCACTCGATCTTTGAGAGCCAACCATTACTATCGGAACAGGTGAATCCTGAACCATGAATGACAGAATAGCCGATGTATGATGCATCGTATCGGTACCGTGGCCGATTACAATACCGTCAACCCCTTTTTCAATTTCTTCCCCTATTTTTTTAGCGGTTCCTATCCACTGTTCGGGCCCCATGTTTTCGCTGAATACGCCATAGAGTTTTTCCGTTTCTAAATTGCATATGTCTGCGAGTTCGGGCACAGACCCATATAATTCTCCAGGAGAGAAAGCGGGGATAACCGCCCCTGTTCGGTAATCAAGACGTGACGCGATTGTTCCACCAGTACCAAGAAGTTTGACATTTGGTTTGTCGGGATCGGTAGGAAATTCCTTTTCCGGAATTTTATAGTGTGCTTCCTTTTTCCCAAGAATTTTTATTGATGTAACGGTTTTTACGTTAAGTCCCACATTGTATCCGTTGTGCAGTTTCAAAACTATATGCTTGTCATCCGCGGATTCAGAGCGCGGAAGAATTATACCTCTAAAATTACCCCTGGTTGATTCTACTTCAACATCGCTCCACACTTCCGCTGAATAGTTTTTCAGGCATCCCAGTGTTTTTCCGCTGTAACCCTTGTAGGCATTGGAATTCAGAGTTGATCACCTCGATTCGTCGTTTGCATGTTTATCGCTTTATGAACATAATGTTTCTCAACTGCAATATTTATCTTACTTATCAATCGGGAATATATATGAAAAACAGTAGGAGCGGAAGTGAAAAACAGGTTAAGAATTAACTAAAATCGGCGAGTTATATAAAGAGAAATAAGTTAGGATTACTATTTGAAGGCTGGGGACGCGATTATGAAAATATTTGTGGTAGTTTGAGGAGGTATTTGATTTGTATATTTTTAGAAAACTGATTTGTTCTATTTCACTTCTTCTTTTATTCAGCCCTCCTGCGACAGCAATTATGCTTGAAGAACACATAGATAGAAACGGGAAAGTCTTAAATATTGCTCTCCCGGGGAGCCCTGTGACTACTAATCCGCGTGAGGTGTATGATGTTGTCAGTGTATCCGTACTTCAAGGCAATGTCTATGAAACACTTGTAAGATACAATCAGGAAAAACTTGTAATAGAGCCCTTGCTCGCCGAAAGCTGGGAAGTAAGGGAAGCCGGAAGGGTGTGGGTATTTCAATTAAGAGAAAATGTCTATTTTCACGATGGAACTCTTTTAACTTCGGATGACGTAGTAAAATCAATCAGAGCTAATCCCTTTTTTAACGGTAAGGTTGAAAAGGGAGGAAAATTCATTGTCAGTTTTATCTTTCCGGAAAGAAGAACGGCTTTTGTTAAATCATTAACCAAGTTTGATAGTGCGGTTACAAAGGTGGATAAATATGGTTCATTTATTGGAACCGGCCCGTTCATAATGGATAAATGGAATCCCCCGGAAGAAGTGAGGCTTAAAAGATTTTCGTCGTACTGGGGTAAAAAAGCTGATGTCGAGCGAGTAGAGTTTTATTGTAATCTTGATGCTGAAGAATCATTCAAAAAGATGAAAACCGGCGAGGTGGATATCTGTGATGTTTTTCCACCTTCAATGCTTAAAATGGTCGAGATGGACCCGGACATAGCTCTTTCGACTTTGAAGGGCGCGAATATGAGTTTTGTGCATATAAACATAAACAATCCTCCGCTTGACAACTCTGAATTCAGGAAGGCTCTCAACCTTGCTGTTCGAAAGGAAAAATTGATAGATGATGTTCTTTACGGATACGGCATTGGCTTTAAAGGGCTTTTCCCGCCCGTGTTAGGGGGAAAATCAACCGGTCCTTTACGCGTAGGATTCGATCAAAGTGAAGCAAGTAAAATTATAAAAACTTTTCTAGATGACAACGGTAGGGTTTTTAAAATGATCGGGTTGCCATTTGCCAGACCGTATTGTCCTGAACCCGAGGTTGAGGCAAGATTGATCGCCGGTTATCTGAGAGACGCCGGGCTTAAAATTGAATATGTTAAAACTCATACGATGGAGGAGTATCTGAAATATCTCAATGGTGATAATTATGATCTTGTGGTGTGTGGTTGGGTAATGGATGCCCCGAATTTTGATGGATACATTACCCAGATATTCGGTTTGGGGGGAGCCAAAAGCATCTTTGGGGTCCATTGGGAAAATGATGAATTTGAACAGCTTGTTATAAGCGCCAGAAAAACTGTATCATTGAGAAAACAATGGGAATATTATAACGCGGCTCAGGAGATATTCTTTAGAGAATATCCATGGATATTTATTGCTTTTACAGATCAGTTTGGTATTTATCGAAATAATATAAAGGGGATCAGGTTCAACACAACCGGCGAATTGCGTTTAAATCAAATTGTCAAAAACTAATAAAGTGAATAATTGATTTTAAGAAAAGGGAGAGGCAATGAAAAAATACATAATTAGTTCTCACGGGATATTCGGTTTGTTTTTTATTTTCTTATCTCTTTTTCTGTGTAGTTCCGGAGTATATGGGAATGAATGGTTGAGAGTAGCTTTAATCGACCGTCCTGTTACCTCAGATCCTACCAAGGTAAAGGATTTCGCGTCCAATTTTATAATTCATAACAATGTTTATGAAACACTCGTAAGGTATGGAACGAATAATAGTGTGATTGAACCTGGGTTGGCATTGGAGTGGAAAATTGAAAACTCGGGTAGAGAATGGGTTTTTACACTGAGAAAAAATGTAAAATTTCACGATGAGTTAGAGCTCACCGCCGATGATGTTGTTAATTCGATAAAGCGTAATGAGCAGTATCATGGAGAAGTAATAAGAAATGGCCGTTACACCGTGAGGTTCATCTTGCCCGATACAAGAGCGGAATTTATTAAGACCTTAACAAAGAGCGTTTATTCTATTGTAAAACCATTGCCTGACGGGACTCTTGCCGGAACGGGACCGTTTATTATAGATAAATGGAATCCTATAGACAGGATTGTCCTGAAGGCTTTTGACTCCTATTGGGATGGAGTTCCGAAGCTTGAAGGAGTAATATATTTTAGCGGCGTAGGGATTCAGGAATCGTTGAAGGGTATTGAAGATGGGAATTATGATTTGGTTGATATGGTCCCTCAACCGTTCGCCGGCGATTTCGAATCGAAAGAAGGTATTATACTCTCAGAGATTAAAGGTGTTAACCTGAGTTTTGTTTATTTAAATATTAAAAATCCTCCGCTGGATAATATAGAATTCAGAAAAGCTATGAATATGGCTATTAACAAGGAAAAGGTGATAAGAGACATCTATTATGGAAAAGCGTTAAAATCGTATAGTCTGTACCCTGTTGCTCACAATGGGGATCAAAGGGATAGTTATGCGCAGATAAAATACAATCCCGGCGAAGCGAAAAGAATAATATCCCGTTATCTGAAGGGGAAAAATTATGTGTTTAAAATGGTGGGGTTGCCTTATCCACGTCCGTATTGCCCCAATCCGAATACTGAGGCCCGCCTTGTAGCAGGATATTTGAAGGGCGCCGGACTAAAAATTGAATATTATCAGCCTGAATCAATGGAAGAGTATATTAAGTGTATAGC
>JAGHBT010000111.1 GCA_021160845.1 bacterium
CATGGATACATCCTTCATCAGCGAACCCTACGAAAATCTATTCTAGCCTTATAAATTTTGCCTACAATAAGAAAATAAATTACAAAAGTTGGGGCCATGAGCCTTTCGTTGTTGGAACCGAAAAGGGTGCTCAGAAAAACCAGTAATAAGTATGTTAAAGCGTAGAGTCTCTTGGAAAAAAAGATAACAGTCTCTTCCCAATAGATAACAGGAAGAAAGGTTAGGGGAATGAATGGATTTATAAGCAGCCCGTACCACACCATAGGGTATTGAAGCTTTTTAGCGTAATGTAGGAAGGCTTCAATTAGATTAAACCCGCCAACAGGGGATATTATTATCCTGATCGCGAAAAAGGCTAAGATAGCGGGTAAAATTACGGCGAATACCTTGTGCCAATTTTCCCTCAACAGTCTTTTTTCCATGAGATATATTATAAAAACCGGAATAAGGATCATTGGAAGCTCGGAGAAAAAGACTCCCAGGAAAAGCAAAATGCCGAGTGTCTTCCACGCTGATTTTTCCAGCGCGAACAAGAAGGATACTATACATAGAAATGAAAGAGTATCCTTTAGCTGGAAAAAGTTCCAAACGGATGAACCGAAAAGGTGTTTATTGAGAGCAAAAAATATGGTTGTAAGGGACGCAATAACGGGATGGATTCCGGAATTACAGAAAAAAAGGTACAAAATAATGAGTAAACTCAACGATGCTAGAGAGTTCATGAAGTAGAAGGCGGGTTCCTGCGGTAATTTTGTTAGCCCGACCAGATAAGGTCCGAGTATTCTTCGTGAAAAGGGCCGCGGAATAGACTCGTCGATTCTAGGAGCGGCGGTGGCGATTGCGCGATAATATCTTAGATCCATATTGCGGTATTTTTCCGCCTGCGAGTCGATTTTCCCGTAAAAGAAAATGATTATTATCGATGCTATAATGACTAACACCAGGTATTTTTGCTTATTGTCTAAGATTATTGCCTCCCTTGGTACCAGACCGTCCAAAGGTCTTTGTCGGCTCGGCGGCAGGTGATAAAGAAGGTTCCGTAACCTTTGGGTCTTTCGGCCGCCGCTCTATATCCGGTTAGTTCTGTAGCAAGGAGCAATTTTTTTGCCCTTTCCAGGCGATCCCCATCCCCGGGGTTGACATGAAAAGATATCCTGTACGGGGGCCAGCAGGGGCCGCTTTTTACATGTATAATATCCGAACGGCTGAGGGTAACTATATCAAGAGAATCTAGAAAAGCTGTCAGCTCAAGACATATATTCCTTGATAAACTTTCTCCATTAAATTCCAGCGACAGGATGTCGATATAGGTATAGGATTTATTTGTTGCGGAGACGTTTATTTGTTTAAGGTTCATTTTTATTGTGTCTACTACACATCCGCCAACTACGTTCGGCGCTCCTTTTTCGGTCTGGCCGCGGCATGCGAAACCGAGAAGGGATATAAAAAAAATAGCCGCCACACGTTTCATTTTAATAGTACCTCTTTGGATTTCTAAGATGGAAAGTAAACCCTGCTCTGATTTCGAAAACGGAATAGCTGTCTTCGAGGGGGCTTCCCTCGCTGTTAAGAACAATATCTTCATTAATGGTTTCAAGATGCGCATCATCGAAACGCCCCTTGCCTAATCCGTGAACATAAACAGCTTCAACGAAAAAATCTGTATTCTTTTTGAAGCTTGACTCTATCAGGGTCGAGGCAATCAGCTCGGCTGATTCCAGCCTGCCGCCCCCCGCGACAAGGTTGGATCTACCGTATCCAATGCCCGCCCCAATAGAAGGGGAGAATTTATTGTTGCCGGGCAACAGGTATTTTCGCAGAATAAGTGAAAAGCCATAATGCCCCAGCTTTTCTTCAAAATCCTCATAGTCGTTTTTGTATTTAATATTTGTGGTAAGGGAATATGAAAAAATCAATTCAGCGCCGACAGATCCATTAAGAAACTTTCTTCCGATTGAAACGGGAAGGGTATATTCCAGATCGGGCATTTGGTTTCCCTGTTTTTCAAGTTCGACGGAAAGAGCATTGAGAAGAGGTTTTCCGGCGCCGAGCCCCACTCGCAAATAAACACCGGTATCCTGAGCAAAACAAGTAGATGTCGAAACAAAACAGATAGTGAAAATAACAATCGGTATCAGTATATGTTTACTCATCGAACCCTCCCTATTCCCTTTCAGCCTGTTTGGCGGAACGGAATTAAAATGCTACATATTCTTTTCAATCCATTCGGTGAGCTGATCAATCGGAACCAGCCTTGTAAGCGCCTCAACAGTTTCGCCATTCTTAAAAACCACGATTGTTGGAACCCCCGTTATATTCAACCTTTGCGGTGTGTAAGGGTTATCCCTGATATTAATCTTGTAGAAACTTGCTTTTTCTATGTAGTTCGGCCCAATTTCGTTTAGCAGGCCGTTCATAACCTGGCATGAAGAGTTACAGAGAGTGTAAAAATGGACAAAACATGGCTTGTCGGTTCTTGATATCACAGTGTCAAATGAATTGTCAGTCAATTTCTCGGGTTCCCCCGGCTTTGCATCAAGGCCGAACAGTTTTTGTATAAAACCCACAATATTCATAACATTTTTCCTTTGCCCCGATTGAGATTAGTCTGGGGGTCAGAGAACTTTTTTTGCAGCTTTTTTCATAAGGTCCGGGATGGGGAGTTCGTAGGGGCATTTTTTAAGGCATTCCCCGCATGCTATGCAGGCGTCATATTTCTTTTCAAGTTTTCTTAATCTTGAAAGGGCCCAATCTTTTAAACCGTAGCGGCTGTAGTAGGCTTCTATAAGAAGCAGAAAAGGTATGTCAAGGCCTTCGGGGCAAGGCATACAGTAGCCACAGCGGCGGCAGAATTTGCCACCCCAGAGTTCTTTCTCCTCCTCCAGTTTCTCGAGTTCCTCTTCGGTGATTTTCTTTGGGGTTTCGCCAGCCAGCGCGTTTTCGTCCACCTCTTCTCTCGAATCCATCCCGGGTATGGAAACATCCACCCCCCTTGAAAGCGTAAACCTTATTGAGGCCGACACATTTCTTAAAGCGCCTCCGGCAACCGGTTTCATGCCGATAATGCCCATTCCATTATCTTTTGCTGCCGGCATGACATCTTGTTCCCATTCATCTTCTATCGGGTTGAAGGGAAATTGTACGGTGTCAAAGAGCCCGGTTTTCACTGCTCTTAGCAGAACGGGTCGGGAATGTCCGGTTATACCAATCCAGCGGACTTTTCCGGCTTGGCGAGCTTTAACGAGTGCCTCAAGTGCTCCGCGCGGGCCGATGACCCTCTCCAGGATTTCTTCTGTGCCAACGGAGTGCAGTTGGTAGAGATCGATAGTGTCTGTTTGAAGGTCGCGAAGACTTGTTTCAAGCTCGAGGGTCATGCCCCTAAAATCACGTGACATGGCTTTAGTTGCAAGATAGATTTTATCCCTGTGCGGTTTAAGCACCTGCCCGATTTTTTTCTCACTGTCGGTGTAGCTGCGCGCTGTATCAAAGAAATTGATCCCCACCCCGATAGCGTGAAGTAGTACCTTTTCAGCTTCTTTGAAAGAAAGCTTTTGTATAGGAATTCCACCGAAACCGACGGGGCATGCCATGATATCCGTATTTCCAAGCTGACGTTTCTTCATGACAGAGATAGTATAATATTTATGGGAATCATGTCCAGACTAAAGGGTGAGAGAAATAAAACTGTGTGGTATTAAGGTGATTTAGGGGTACAATTACCGAGAAGGCTTGCAGCGTAGAAGAATGAATATTAAACAGGAAAAAAGACTTCTTTGTTTCTAAAAAATGCCGAATAGAAAAGGTGTGGGTTTTTACAAAATTCTCTTACCCGGAATGATCGCACGGAAGGGTTGGAAGAGTATCATCGGAGGTGTTAATTGAAAAGAGCTAAGATTGTTTGCACGATTGGTCCGGCCTGTAGTGATGAAAGAATTTTGCGGGGGTTGATAGACGCCGGGATGAATGTCGCCCGCCTTAATTTTTCCCATGGAAGCCACGACGATCATAAGAAGGTTTATGAAAGGATCAGGCATATCAGCGACAGGGTGGCAATTATGCTGGATCTGCAGGGTCCCAAAATAAGAGTTGGAGAGATAGAAGGAGGAGAGCTTTTCCTGGGAAATGGGGACGAGATTATACTCACTACGGAAGATGGAAATAACGGGGAAGGAAAAATATCCGTAACTTACGACAATTTGCCCAAAGATGTCCACGCGGGAGATAGTATATTTATGTCCGACGGGACAATTCACTTGGAAGTTATAGACTCCATGGGAACAGAAGTAAGATGTCGAGTTATAAATGGAGGGGTTTTAGCCTCCCGGAAGGGAATCAATCTTCCGGGTGTGAATATAAGCTCGCCGGCTCTTACGGAAAAAGACAGAGTGGATCTTGAATTCGGCATAGAACTTGGGGTGGATTTTGTGGCTCTTTCATTTGTGAGAAAACCGGACGAAGTAATGGAGGTCAGGCGGATTATACGCCAGGGCGATTCAATGGCGAGTGTCATAGCGAAGATAGAAAAGAGGGAGGCGATTGATAACTTCGACGAGATACTTGATGTTAGCGATGCTATCATGATAGCGAGAGGTGATCTGGGCGTTGAAATACCGACCGAAGAAGTTCCCGTCATACAGAAGCGACTTATCAAAAAATGTCTTAAGAAGGGTAAGCCGGTAATTACCGCCACCCAGATGCTCGAATCAATGACTCATGTGGAAAGACCGACGAGAGCTGAGGCGAGCGATGTGGCAAACGCAATTCTTGACGGAACCGACGCTGTCATGCTTTCGGAAGAGACAGCTACAGGCCGGTTTCCGATTCAGGCCGTGACTGTTATGAGAAATATCATAGAGGAAATGGAGAAGGGAGAGGAATACCCCTACTACCTTACTGAGGATATGGAAAAGAGTACATTCAATGATATTGACGGAGCTGCTGACGCCATATGCCTCGGGGCAACTGACGTGGCAAGAAAGATAGACGCTTCAGCAATCGCCGTGCTGTCCCATACGGGGAAAACCGCCAGAATGATAATAAAACGCAGGCCGTCTATTCCGGTGCTTGTTCTGACAGATTTTTTACCGGTCGTTCGTCAGATGGCGCTCTCGTGGGGAGTTGAATCGATTCCCGTAGAAAATATTGAAACTACTGAAAAAATCTTTGCGATTTCACGTCTAATGGTTAAAGAAGCAGGTTACAAAGGCAGAATTGTGCTGACCGCGGGAATTCCGACAAAGGAGAGAAGGCCCTCCAATACTGTACATGTATTCAACATTTGAGGCAAATAAGTTTACACTATATCGTTCGGCGTAAAAATTTTTAACACATGGGGAGGAAAGTTTTACTAAAAAAAGCTTCTTAGGTTAAGAAAACGAGCATTACGACGGGCATGCTTGATGTGGGCTAACATATTTATTTGCTGGAGG
>JAGHBT010000134.1 GCA_021160845.1 bacterium
GGGCAGGGCATATCCTACAAGAGTATCATGCAGATTCAAGGGGAAAAGTGGACAGGTTGTCCTGGAACAAATTCGTACGATTGACAAGGAAAGACTGATTAAAAAACTGGGACGTTTAAATCGAAGGTCAGCATTTACAGTACTGTCGGTACTTTCTGAAATCTTTTCACCCTAAGTCCTGTCACCATTAATATCTCCGGCCTCTAATGATGGAGAGCTAATGTCTTCGGGACATGATGGGATCCGCGCATAAAAACTCTGGAAATTTCAAGCTGGAATGAAAGTCTTGACCTATTATATTTTGTTTCATATAATTAATTTTCCGTATTAAAAGGGTATGTTTTAAATACTGGAACAATTTGTACCTTTCAAATATAATCTCAATGTCAGGCGGCATGTTGCTGCTCTGGCGGGGAATTCAAAGGAGGTAGATTAAATGGCGTTAGACGGACTTGAACCGGGAAAACTCTGGGAACATTTCGGAAAGATTTGCGAAATTCCGCATTGCTCAGGGAATGAAGAAGGACTTGGCGAATATCTTCTGGCATTTGCCAAAGAAAAGAATCTTGAAGCTGAAAAAGATGCCGCGGGCAATGTGGTAATTCGAGTACCCGCTACAGAGGGGCATGAAGACGCGCCTGTTATAGTTCTTCAGGGGCATATTGATATGGTTTGTGAGAAAAACAACGATGTCGATCTTGACTTTACCAAAGACGGGATCCAGACAGAAGTTAAAGGCGACTGGCTTACGGCAAAGGGCACGACTCTCGGAGCTGATAATGGAGTGGGAGTCGCGGCGGCGCTTGCCATGATTGACGCGGAAGATACTGTTCACGGGCCTCTCGAAATACTCTCTACTATCAGTGAAGAGGTTGGATTGATTGGCGCCGGGAAACTGCAGCCGGAATTCCTTAAAGGAAGAACCTTACTGAATCTCGATAGTGAAGAGATAGGCGCCGCTTATATAGGGTGTGCCGGTGGCGGGGACAGTGTTCTCAGACTGTCCGTTGAAAAAACCGATCCCCCCGCTGGTTCCAAGGGAGTATCCATTAGAGTAACGGGGCTTCGCGGAGGACATTCCGGGATAGATATTATCGAGCAGAGGGGTAACGGTATTAAAATCCTCGCGAGGATTCTTTTCCGGATTCTAGGTGAAAAGAACATTAGCATTGCTTCCATTGAAGGCGGGAAGATGCGAAATGCTATCCCCAGGGAAGTGGTTGCGCTGACAGCGGTACAGGGCGCGGATGTTGGAGAAATAGAAAGAATCGCCCAGGAAGAACTGAAAGATATTGCCATCGAATTAGGTGGACGCGAGGAAGGACTTAAGGTTGTTGTCGAATCTACTGACGAACCCCCCGCTAAAGTCATGACTCAAGAATCACAGAAAACCCTTGTGAATATGCTTATTGCTCTTCCTCACGGTATTGAGGCTATGAATTATGATATTGAGGGGCTTGTTGAGACATCAACCAATGTTGCTACAATCAAGATGGATGGCGACATGGTGGTTATTGGCACATCGACGCGTAGCTCTATTATCAGTGCGTTGAACGCCTTAAGTGCCAGGGTTGGAGCGGTCGCGCGGCTTGCAGGAGCGGAAGTTGAAGAGGAAGCCCCGTATCCCGGATGGATGCCGAATCTTAAATCCAGAATTCTCGGTGTAGTACGAGATGTCCATAAAAAAGAGTTTGGAAAAGAACCGGAGATGAAGGCAATTCACGCCGGTTTGGAATGTGGAATAATAGGCGAGAAATTCCCCGGGATGGATATGGTTTCTTTCGGGCCGTGGATTGAGCATCCTCATTCACCCGAAGAGAGAGTAAATATTCCCTCGGTACAAACATTTTGGAAACTTCTGACGGCAGTACTCGAGGAAATGGCTTAAATAGAATAAGGCGAAGATGATTTATTGCCGGAGACCGGAGACTATCTTCGGGACTCCGGCAATAATGCCCGTGATAAAAAGCGGTGTTTTATTAAGTTGCAAGAGTATAAATATAGGTGTTTCGTGTTGAAACTAAAGGGCTTGACTTTACTCTTCGAGTTATTATTATTCTTTGATATTGGATTACAGGGATGTGGCTCAATTGGCAGAGCATCGGTCTCCAAAACCGAGGGTTGCAGGTTCGAGTCCTGCCATCCCTACTTTTTAATATCTCTTCTGCAGGGTTTAATGGTAAAACAGTATGAGGAGGTAGTGTATGCCTAAAAAGAGGGTTACGAGTGGAATGCGGCCGACCGGGAGTATCCATCTTGGGAATCTGCTGGGGGCGCTTGACAACTGGGTTTCCCTGCAGGATGAATATGATTGTTATTTCTTTATTGTTGATTGGCATTCTCTGACAACACCGGGTGGTAGGGACGCGGTTGGTTATGAAAATCTCGGCGAACTTAAGAATAATATCCGTGACATCGCTATAGACTGGATCTCTGCAGGGCTCGATCCTGAAAAGTGTTCAATATTTATTCAGTCTTCCGTACCAGAAATAGCGGAACTGCATCTGATTTTCTCCATGGTAACACCTCTAGGCTGGCTGGAACGTAATCCGACATACAGAGAAATGGTAAAGAGTTACGCGATAGAGTCTCCAAGCTACGGACTTCTCGGATATCCTACCTTGCAGTCCGCTGATATTCTTCTTTATAAGGGTGATTTAGTACCGGTTGGAAAGGATCAGGAAGCTCATATTAATATGACAAAGGATCTCGCGGCGCGGTTTAATAATCTTTACGGCAAGGATGTGTTTCCATTAACCGAAGCTCTTCTTACTGAAGTGCCGAAAGTGCCGGGGATAGACAGTGTCGGCAAAAAGATGAGCAAAAGCTCAGGGAATCACATAGCTCTTTCCCTTGGAGAGGAAGAAACGACAAAAAAGATTAAAACTATGTTTACCGATCCTGTTAAGATACGTAAAGATGATCCGGGCCATCCTGACGGATGTGTTGTTTTCGCGTTTCACAAGATATACAATAGCGAGCATTTGGAAGGTATCCGTTCAGAATGTGAAAGTGGAGCGAGGGGCTGTGTAGACTGTAAAATGCAGCTCTCGGCTAAAATGAACGAAGCCCTTCGTCCAATAAGGGAGAAAAGAATACACCTTGAGGAAAAGCCTCAAATAATAACCGATATTCTGGAATCCGGAGCATCCAAAGCCCGCAAAATAGCAAGGGAAACACTTGAAGAAGTAAGGGATGTGATGAAAC
>JAGHBT010000090.1 GCA_021160845.1 bacterium
GATCGTTCCTTGTAACTGAAAGAGAATCAGCGCTGTTTGCTATCTCTTTGGAATAAACACTGTTAAACCGCTCCGCCATCTGTCTGGCTATACCCCTTGCCGAATAGGGCCAGGAGATAAGGTATGTATCGGGAAACAGATACCCTTCCAGAGATTTAGCTTTAAAACCCAATTCCTCTATAAACAGGCTATCTCTCACTACCTTTTCAAAAACGGTAGAGTCTATCGCGGTTTCTCTGTAAAGAAGCGAAGCAATCTCCCTTACCATAAAACCCTCCGGTATCATGATACGCTTATATTCCGCCAACCCCCTGGAAAGCCTCTCCAAAATGGAAAAGACGCTCTCCCCGCGCTTAAAGATATATTTCCCAACCTTGATATTCTTTTCTTCTCTCGTGAGATACGCAGCCCACCGGAAAATCTTTGAATGCTTAAGAACCCCCTTTCCTTCCAGTTGAGTCTGAATGTCATGGAGGGTCGCTCCGGGAGGGATACTTATAACCACCCCTCTGTCGCCACTCTCCTTTTCACTCTCAAGATACAAAAACGCGGCATAAAATAACGCGGCAATAAGAATTATAATCACACTCACAAGAACAGGTTTCAGTTTTTTTATCACGAATCAACTCCATCGAGATAGCTTTGCAGGATAAGAACAGCTGATAATTTATCTATATTTCCTTTATCGCGTATACGGCCAGCCTGCTTTAAAACCCTTTCAGACTCCAGGCTCGTCATTCTCTCATCTATAAATACAATCTCTGTATCGATCCTGGCCTTTATAGATGCGGCAAGGGCACGCGACCTTTTAGAGCCTTCTATCTCTTTTCCGCTCATAGATAGTGGCATGCCGACAACCACTGTTTTAATATTGTATTCTCCGGCAAGTTCTTCGATATAATCGATCAGGTCCTTTCCCTTACCCTTTATAAATGTATCCAGCCCGCTCGCGATTACACCCAGGGGGTCACTTATGGCAATCCCCGTTCTCTTCTCTCCCGGGTCAAGCCCCAATACTCGTATTATTCCCTCTTCACAATTTCGTGACATAGTTCCTACCCCTTCGTTACCCCATAGTATTACCGGTTTTAACTTTAACTTCAAGGTCTTATATCTCACCAGCTACCTATATTAAAGCTGAAAATATTAGTTGACTAATTCAATCCGCCGCGATACAATCCTCTCTGAAAGTATTTTTCAGGTGTCCATGTGGACTTAATGGGGAAGGGAGTGAGATTCTCCCACGGACCCGCCACTGTGATTAGCGAGCTTTTTGTCTGAATCCACTGGTGCAAAACACTGGGAAGGAAGACAAGGAAGCGTTTGAGCTATGAGTCAGGAGACCTGCCTGAAAACATCTTTCCTTAACCTCTTCGAGGAGTGAGGGAATGAGGAAATTTGTTTTTTCCACTCAACAAATTACATTTTTGGCTTTGGTGTTTTTGTCTCTCCCGTCGGCAGCCCATTCCCGGGAGTATCCATCGGGTAATGTAATCGCAGATACGGTCTTTTTGCTCCCGAAGATCATCGTTGAAGCAGAGGCTCCGGACGCGAACAAAGAACTCTTCTGCCAGTCCGGGTTCGTCGGCCTGATCGATGTCGGGGATTCGAAAACACCCTCACAGGACGCCTCGTCTCTTCTGTCGAATGCCACGGGTATCAGGGTAAAGCAATACGGCGGCCTCGGCAGCTTTGCCACAATGTCTATCCGGGGATCATCCTCTTCTCAAGTCCAGGTCTATCTGGATGGAGTGCCTCTTAATGACCCGTACACGGGGATTTCAAATCTCTCCGACCTCGCGCTCGGCAATGTAAACAGGATAGAAATCTACCGCGGGTTCAGCCCCGTTTCATTTGGAGCATCCTCGATAGGCGGCGCTATAAACCTGGTAACCGAAGACAACAACTCTGTGAATCAGCCCACTGTAACGCCCGATATTTCCTCGGAAGTGACATCCGGCTCATTCGGAACGCGCAAAGCCTCCCTCAATCTTCACTCCAGTGTCGGCCCCGCCAGTTTAAATTGTTTCGGAGGTTATGTAAAAAGCAACGGCGATTTTACATTCCTCGACGATAACGCAACTCCCTTAAACCCTGCCGACGACGAAATCGCGTCACGACTTAATAGCGATTTTAGGCGATGGAACTTCTCCGGCAGGGTAGATGTGAAGATACCGAAACTTGAAAGGGCGTCCCTTAACTTTGACAGTTTTGAGCGTGAGGGGGGAGTGCCCGGAACAGGATCCAATCAGTCTTCAATAGCGAGGATCAAGAGACGGCGCCGTATTACCTATCTGAGGATAGAGCCGGATCCGGTTCTTTCCAAAAGCCTTCACGGCGAAGTTACGGCATTTCACTCATGGACGGCGGAGGCGTTCGACGACCCGCAAGGGGATATCAGCCTCGGCAAACAGAAGACCGATAACAGGATCATTTCATACGGCGGAAATATGAAAGGAACGCTGTTTTTCCCTCTCCTGCCCCTGTCAGCCGATCTCTTCCTGGAAAGCAAGAAGGAGCGCTTCGTTCCGAAGAGCTACTTGCCCAGTCTTCGCGAGGGACCCGACAGGTTAAGAAAGAGCCTCACTGCTGCTATTTCGGGCAACCTGTCTCTCTTTAAAGACAAAGCAGTTCTTTCCGCCGGCACAAAACATCTCTGGAGTGAAAATGAGTTTTACGATAAGGCCCGATTCATCTGGATGCCCCCGACACCGCAGGGAAAGATTAAAAGTGAATATCAGTCTCCCCGGGCGGGGATAAGGGTTCACCTATGCAAAGGCCTTACCGTCAAGGGAAACATCGGCCGGCACTACAGAACACCAACCTTCTTTGAGCTCTTCGGGAATATAGGCAGCGTAACCGGAGCTGGAAACCTTGAACCGGAAAAGGGGCTAAACCGCGATATAGGAACCGTTTTTTCACGCAAGAAGCTATGGTTTCTAAAGCAAATCTACCTTGAGACCCTATACTTCGACAATGAGATTACAAACCTGATACTCTTCTTCCCGAATTCACAGAGGACAGTTAAACCCACAAACATTGGTTCCTCGCGAATAAGGGGTTGTGAGTTTTCTCTGGCATTGGATCTCACGTCGTTTGTCAGCTTCTCCGGAAATTACACCTACATCGACGGAAAAGACACAAGTCCCATCCCATACTACAACGGAAATGAACTTGCGTCCACCCCCACACACGAGGCGTCGCTTGCCATAAATCTTTCCAGAAGAAAATGGGACCTTGGCTGGAAGCTGCACTATATCGGCGCGAATTTTCTAGACCGCGCGAACATGGAAGAGGTGCCCGGGAGAGAGATCCACAGCATGTCCCTTGAAACTATGCCTTTCGGAGACAAATTTTCAATTACCCTCGAGGGCAGGAATCTTACTAATAATCAGATACGCGACGTAAGCGGATTCCCGCTTCCGGGAAGAAGCTTCTATCTGACAATGGAATTTAAAACCCAAGGAGGAAATTATGATTCGACCAAGTAATAAACTAAGCAGATTAGGATGCGCCTTCGGCGGCGCTATAGTTATTATATTTATGCTTTTCACTCTTCCGGCAAGCCCTGAAGCTGGGGAGTTTGCCTTCATCACGACAACAGATTATTCAACGGGATCATCTTCTGTTATCCGTCTGGACGGAAGTTATACAACAGAAACCGATGTCGCCTCCATCCACAGCGACGCCGTTTCCAGGTATTATAATGGACTGGTTTATGTCGTAAACAAATTCGGCGGGGATAACATACAGGTACTTGATCCGGCCTCTGCTTTTTCAACTCTGCGGCAGTTTTCCGTTGGGGATGGATCAAATCCGCAGGACATAGTCTTTGTTTCAGATTCAAAGGCATACGTAACAAGATACGACTCAAATGATCTCTGGATAGTAAATCCGTCCACCGGCGCTCATACGGGTACTGTTGATCTCTCCCAACTCGCCGACAGTGACGGGCTCTGCGAAATGGACAAGATGATAATTATCGGTAACCACCTCTTTATCACCATACAGCGGATCGACAGGAACAACTACTGGCTCCCCTCGGGAATAAGCTATATCGCCGTAGTTGATTGTGCTGCCGACACACTTCTCGACACAAATCCGGGGCAAACGGGTATTCAGCCCATTGAACTCTCGCACACAAACCCGTTTTCCAATATTCAATATAATCCGTACACGGACAGGCTGTACGTATCATGCGTGGGTTCATGGGGAGTAAACGACGGCGGAGTAGAAATAATTAACCACGAGACCCTTCAGAGCGAGGGCCTGATGTTTACGGAAGTAAACGCAGGAGGGGATATTAACGATGTTGAGATATTCTCATCCAGCCTGGGGTACGC
>JAGHBT010000144.1 GCA_021160845.1 bacterium
GATAATTGGAGTATAATTAACTATATTTACCCTTAAAAGTGAGTAAAACAAATGAAATGTAAACATTTAATATTCCTAATTCTAATAATGGCGTTTACTGGTCAGGGTTGTATTTTACCCTTTGTCAAAAAGAATAATGAGCAACCATACCCCACTGATAATATCTATCTTACATTTCCAAGTCTAATACGGTACAGGAATAATTACGACAAAATCTCTTACTTATATTATTTGGGAGACCTGAAAACTACAATAACTTCTTGTGACTCTTTACTAAAAGAAATTACCGAGCTAATGAATACCAATCCTGATCAACCTCTGTGTGTTCATCTCGATTTATTAGAAACAAACACGCTTACATTAAGGCAAAAAGCAGTTGATGAAATGTATGAAAAAGATTGGAAGGCTAATGTTGAAGCTCTTCTTGACTCTATAGCGAAGACCCATGTTGTGGAAGAAGAAATAGATATAATCTATAATTGGAAAACTAAACACTGGCTTGATTATTTTCAGGGAGCAGGACGAAACACCTTTCAGAGATGGCTGAACAGAGTTGGGAAATACCGCGATATTATTGAGCCTATTCTCGTGGAAAATGAGGTAAGCCGTGACTTCCTGTATCTTGCCGTAATCGAAAGCGGACTAAATTCAAGTGCTCGTTCTTATGCTAAAGCAGTTGGACCCTGGCAATTTATGGCAGGAACAGGCAGGGCCTTTAATCTTCGGATTAACTGGTGGTTTGATGAACGAAAAGATATAATCGCGTCGACATACGCGGCTGCCCATTACCTGAAACATCTTCACAATCTCTTTGGTGATTGGCAATTAACTCTCGCAGCCTATAACGCCGGACAATATCGGGTAGCATACGCGATGTCCCGTCAAAAAACAAGAGATTACTGGCATTTGAGATTACCCGATCAAACTCGCTGTTTTGTCCCGAAATTCATGGCTGCCCTCGCTATCGGACGATCTCCTGAAAAATATGGTTTCAGGAAACCATCCAATTCTCCTATTAAATTCGACATTATTGAAGTAGAGAGATCTACTGATCTGAGGCTAATTGCTAAAGCGGCTTCCTGTACATACACCACTATAAAGAAACTTAATCCGGCTATTAAAAGATGGGCCACTCCCCCGGATATGTTAGTCAACTTAAAGGTGCCCAAAGATAAAGGCTTAATAGTGTTAAAGAAACTATCTGAAATTAAACCTTCCGAACGGGTTTTCTGGCACAGACATACAATTAAGCGCGGAGAAACTTTATCAACTATAGCGGCACGATATGAAATCTCACAAGATGAGTTAGTTAGGATAAACAAAATCAGAAGGCCTCAGTTTATACGGGCGGGAACGATACTTATGGTTCCGGTAAAAGAAATTAACGATAATTTAATTACCGCATACCCTTCTTACAAGGATATACCAAAGTTACCCAGTAAAATCAGGATAAGAAAGCGCAAAGCGCCTTCAAGTTACCACGAGGTCATATATATAGTGAGACCAGGAGATAACCTGGGTAAAATTGCCGATAAATTTGATGTCAAACTCAAAGATTTGAGGTCCTGGAATAATCTTGTATATTCATCTCTTATTAAGTCCGGCAGGAAATTGACAATTTTTGTTCCCCCTGGTTTTGTAACTCCTGCGAATACCGGTAAAAAAATTAAAATGGTCTATATTGTTAAAAAGGGAGATACACTAGATTCTATCTGCCGAAAATATCATACTTCAATTACGAACATCCTGAAGTGGAATAAAGATATAGTAAAGAACAAAATTTACCCCGGAACCCATATAACTATTTTTGTGGAAGCCAATCAAGGTTATTCCACCTTAGACATGAAATAATCTCCATCCTTATAATCTCTGTTATCTATTTCGCCGTTTCGAGGTGAAGCGGCTAACATACAGTTAGTACCGATTTTAATTCCAGGTGGGACTATGGTTTTCTTTCCTATAAGAGTAATTCCGGAATCGAGATAAGAAGGGATAAGAACATTAACAATACTCTTGTCTCCGTAGCCTATAACAGTTCCTTCTCCAATATAAGAATCCTTATCAATAATTGTGTTTTTGATCCTGGCTTTACGCCCTATTCTGCATCTATGAAAGATGATTGAATTTTCAACTGTTGCTCCTTTCTCTATTTTAACCCCCGGGGAAATAATTGAAGAAGAAACCTTGCCTTTGATAAAACACCCGCTGGATATCATAGAATCACTTACTGAAGCGCCTTTTTCGATAATCATTGGCAGATTGTCATCAGGTACTGTTAAAATGTTCGAATTACTGTATAGATTAAATCCGGATTTGGGATCAAGTAATCCCTGACTTGCCTGGAAATAGCTTTTAATGGTTCCAATATCAAGCCAGTATCCTTTAAATCTATATACCGCCAATTCTTTAATGGAAGTCAGGTAAGGAATAATGTGGTTGCCGAAATCAAGGTTGTCAAATTTCTTTTTCAGCTTTTTAAGAATTGAGATTAAGAATTTCCTTTTAAAAAGATAGATACCCATCGATGCAAGATTACTGCTACTCCTTTCAGGTTTTTCTTCAAATTGCGTTACGTTTCCACTTGAATCAACAGTTACTATTCCACATTGGCTGACAAGTTCATCAGGAACATTGACAACCCCCATCGTGGCTTTTGCTCCGGAATTTTCATGTAATTTTAAAAATCTCCTGTAATCTTCCCGATAAACATGATCGCCTGAAAGAACAAGGATATTCTCACAATCCAGTTCCTCCAAAACGGAAAGATTTTGATACATCGCATCGGCTGTTCCACGGTACCAGTTAGCGCTCTTATAACCCAAACGGGGTTGCAAAAGAGTAAGCCCCCCTTCCCTTCGGTCAAGATCCCAGGGCTTTCCTATTCCAAGGTGCCTTACAAGGGAATGTGAAATATATTGTGTAAGAACAAAAACGCGTGAAATTCCAGATTTCACACAGTTTGTAAGGGTAAAATCAATTATCCTGTATGTTCCGGCGAATGGAACTGCCGGTTTTGCTCTATAGTTAGTCAAAACACTTAATCTTTTACCCTTTCCACCCGCGAGTATGAATGCAACTAAATCAATCAATTTAGATCCTCCAAAATCACACGCCCAGGTTCAATTTTGCTTCCTTCAATAATTCTAACACCCTTGGATATCTTGCATCCTTTACCGATAATTGTAATAGCCCGTGGGCCGGAAGCACCTGAGCAATCTCCGACAAATGCTCTTTCTCCTACATTAACCATTTTGTCTATAATCGCCTTTTTTATTACTGCTTTTCGATTAATCTTGGAAAAAGAAAATATAATACTGTTTTCTACGAATGCATGATTTGATATATGAACTCCCGGAAACACGATTGAGTTCTCCACCCTTCCCTCAATTTTGCAACCATCCGCTACAATTGAATTATTAACGCTGCAACTTGAAGAAAATCTTGTAGGCGCGAGCCCAGCACTTCTTGTAAGCATCGGTAATTCTTTATCAAGCATAAAAGAGTGGTTCTTTAACAATTTCATAGATGTTCGGTAATAAGAAGGTGAGGAACCGATATCCTGCCAGAATGATTTAAATTCGTAACCTGAGACCATTCCATCTTTCACCTTTGGTATAAATATGTCAAAAACTAAATCCCGCGTTTCATTGCTAAGAGATTTGATAAGGTATTCCCTGTCAAAAAGATATATTCCAAGAGATGCATATTTATAGTTTGACGAACGTGGTTTTTCCTGAAAATCGATAATGTTCCCTTTTTTGTTTAATTTTAACATTCCAAGATGTTGATTGCGGGAAGGTTTAACCTCTTTATAAACAATTGTAATCGGTTTTGAAGATTTAATATGGTGTCTTATAATATTTTGATAATTCATTGTATAAATTTGATCACCCGACAATACAAGTACCAAATCAGCATCCGAATCGCGAATTAAGTCAATATTTTGTACAAGCGCATCGGCAGTTCCCCTGTACCATTGGGCAATCTTTCCGTTATAGGAAGGTTGCATGATATAAACCCCGCCAATTTTGCGATCCAGATCCCAGGGTTTCCCCATACCAATGTGGTTTATTAATGATTCTGGGCTGAACTGAGCAAGTACACAAATATCCTTAATTCCGGAATTCGCGCAATTACTCAAACAAAAATCTATTACGCGGTATCTTCCACCAAACGGAATCGCGGTTTTTGCTCTGTGTCTCGTAAGAACACCGAGTTCTTTTCCGGAACCACCGGCAAGGATAAAAGAAAGAACTTTCAACAAGTTACCTTTTTCTCAAAGAAAAAGTAAGAATAAAAATCATTAAAAAGATATCAGCATTGAAACCCTGTGTGTAGTATCAAAAACGTCGTGAATCAATAAAGCGTAATCAAATCCCAAAGATACATTCCAATTCCCAAAGTCTTCAAGAATAAATCCAGCTCCTGCGGTAGGTCTCCCCATATCCAACCCTCCACGCAAGGCGACAAGTTCCCTAATAAACAGCTCCGCCCCAATATGAAAATCAGCGCTTGCTTTTCCCAACCAAAATTGGGAACTTTGTTTTCTGTTGGAAAGTCTGAAATCTCCATCAACAGCTAATAGTAAAACACTATTCATATCTTCAATTCGCAGAGGATATCCTATGCCAACCTTAAGAGCGGGATATATGTACTCTTCCTTCCCTGTACTCCAGCTTATATAAGTACCCGTCGCGTCTTGAAGTTTCACGCCAAGCATTGCATCCTTCCAAATATCTTTTTTAAGCAAGCCCAGATCTATACCAATACCAAGGCTTGAATAACCAGCAACTTGATCATTCCTTATCAGTTTCACTGAAGCACCTAACGATGCAAAATCCATTTGTTGACCATAAGAAAAGAACAACGCATAGTCATTAGCGCTCTCAAACGGATAATCCTTGTAGTTAAAATTTAGTTTATCACCATCCAACGGTTCATATATTCCATCTCCGTCTACATCATTCATCATACCGGAATTATTCGGTATTACTCTTATATCAGGAATACCCAAATGTATGAACGTAACCCCCCAACTTGATCTTCCTCCCTCAATCGGCTTTACTGCAGAAAAATAATTATAATCCAGCAGATTCCCGAATCGTTCTGAATGCATAAGGGATATTCCAATATTTTCAGGTTTTGTGGTAAAGTCATAAAAAGATGATATTCCTGCTGGATTCCAATAGGGAGCTGTCGGGTCGTTTGCTATAGAGACAAACGCGCCGCCCATGGCCATAGCTCGCGCGCCTCCTCCAAGAGCCATAAATTCCCCAGCGTAATTCTCAGCATGCGAATTAGCAAAAGTTGAAAATATGAATATACAGATTGTCAAAACTC
>JAGHBT010000120.1 GCA_021160845.1 bacterium
CGTCCTGAGCCCGATCAGGGAAATTGAAAACCCCTCTACTATAGAAGTAGGTCGGGACGGTTTAATTATGAGCCGGGGTGGAAAAAGAGGGCTTCTTTTACCCCAGGTTCCGATAGAATGGGGATGGGACCGGGAAAAATTTCTGAACCAAACCTGCCTTAAAGCAGGATTGCCCGAGGATGCATGGAAAAGCCCTGATACAAAAATAGAAGTTTTTTCCGCCAATATTTTTTCTGAAAAGGAACTTGGTTTACGATAAACCTTTTCTTGCCAACTTTTATCAATTACTTTCGCGGCAAATATGCCTTACCCCATCTTCCGGTTAACAACAACACACTTGATAGATGGATAAAAACAAAAAGGTAAATAGTTCCTATGCTTCCGGAAAATGGATATATGAATATCCCGCCCAACAAACCTCCAACACAAGCCCCAAACATATCCCATGCGTAGAAAATAGCCGGCTCCTGATTATTCAATCTATCAAGGACTGATGAAACAACAACCCTATAGAACATTCCTGTGAAAAACCCGCCTATGAAAGAAGCTGCGCTAAAACCCGTCGAGCAAGCTATTATACCAATATTAATCTTCCCAATAACAAAAAGCCACAGAATATAAAACACAGAGAAAAGAATAAACGCCGCGTGTATCAGTTTAGGGTTTTTCGCTAACCTAAATGCTCTTTTGTACCCACTCCAAGTACCCAAAGAAATACCGGCCATAAAGAATGCAGTAAGAAAAACAATACCATTATACAAATAACCTAAAAATGACTGGTACGCGAGGAGTACATTTATCTGAAAAAGAAAGCTCGCTAGCCCCACCCCCCATACGTCCAGCTTGGCCGCAGTCTCTTTGCCGGGAATTAGAAATATTAATACAATAATCATCGCCCCCACCAAAACAGGAATCCATTTTCTGTTCCCCGAGAAGATGTCAATCCATTTCGAGAAGGAAAACCCCTTTCTGCTGAATTCGAGAAATAATTCATAAACCGTTAAAACAGGTAAAACATCTCTGTTAATATCCACATTTTTCGCATCTCTGATATTCGACACAATAAATTCCATTCTCTCTTCTGAAAATCTGAAAGGAAGAAAATCCCTACTTATAAACCTCGTATCCAAATCCCGCTCATCAAGATTCTCAAGGAGTGAACCGACGCTGATTTTACTTTTACCGGCAATAAAATGAACTATCGATCCCGGAAAAACAGTTACACTGTCAAAAACCACTTCGAGTGAATTCTTGATTGATCGCAAAACTCTGGACTGAACATCTGAAATAAAATTCTCTGAAGATGAATGGCTAATCGAAAATATACCCCCAGAATTAAGTGAACTCTTTGCTATACGGAAAAAATCCTCGGTATAATACCTGTTCAATTCAAGATTTAATGGATCAGGGATATTTACAATAATAATATCATATTTTTTCTTTGTTTCTTTCAGAAACAATCTGCCGTCTCCTATAATAAATTTCACTCTCCCGGACCGAATAAGCTCATCTATATCTAGATTATTTTTTCCTTCTACTTCCTCAACCATCTTTATAAGATGATCATCAAGCTGAACACAGTCAATCCACTCAACCGAACCGTGTTTACATATTTCGTTAATTTCTCCTGCCAACCCCCCACCCACAAGCAATATCCGTTTAGGATTGTTATGAGCCAGGAGAGGAATATGTACCACCTCTTCCACATCCTGAACATCGGGAATTGTGAAAAGTCTTGTTCCTCCGGAGAAAAAAGATACTGTTTCATTGTTTTCTATCGCAGCTATTTCACCATATTTCGACGAGCCGAATCCCTTCACATTGAATCCATGGAACAATTCATTGATGCTGTAGGAATCAAGCTTATTAGAAGTTAATATAAACACCAACCCCAGAAAGATTAGAAATATGATTCGGTAAGAATGCCCATTCCTAAACGGACGGAGAATAACAAACATTACAAAGAAGGAAACTATCAATGATATTTCAAACTGGGTAAAAAATTTCAAAAGAATTAATGAAAACAGCAACCCTCCCACCACAGAGCCCAAGGCCTCCAAAATATACACCCAGGCTACTCCTGTCGAAAGAGTTCCCGTTTTTTCTCCCCACCATCTGCTTGCGGCATTATAAATTAAACCGTTTGTAAAAGCGGATGGAGCCATAACGAAAACACAAAAGACCAGTGATTTAAAAAAAGGGGGCATTTCTCCAGGCGACCTCACCAGAACCCCACGCCCAAGCCTGATAGCAAGAATTGTCACGGGAAACATTAAAGCCGCGGCAATTACAAGGCCCTGAAAAGCACGAATTCGTTTTCTATATATACCTCTGAATAACCTTCCCCCTATAGCGCCGCCAATCCCAACCCAGAACAACCAACTGGATATAAGAACACTGATAACAAACTCGGTTCCACTGAAAAGCCCAAGCAATTCCCTTATAAAAACACTTTGGGCGCATATAGCATAAAACCCAAGAGTAAAGAGATCATATTTTTGTATCTTTATATTCACGATAATAATTCTAAGGATTTACCGCTTAAAATATTCATCCTCAAAAACCCTCTTAAAATCCACTATGTTTTTAAAGTCCTCGATTGAATCCTCAGCTGTCTTCGTCAATAATCCCGCATCAATAAGATTAAAAACAATATTCCCAAAATCCGCCGATTCCATAATACCCCAAAAATTAAAGACTTCTTTGGACATGGGTCCAAATTGTTCCATAGCATATTCCGTTATCCCTTCCAACAACTCCTGACCCGAAATATGTCTAATTGATGATAGTTCGCTTATGGTTCTCTCAATCGCGACGATTACAAAGAGATAGGCATTTGCCTTATACCTTGTGTCATTTTCCGATATCTTTTCTATCAAGTCCCAGTCTTCATTAATCACCATCTTTTCAAATCCCCCAAAAACAGGTTCTGTTTTCCGCTAAGGGAAAATTTAGCTTCTGAACAATCATATTACTCCAGCTTCAAGGATTGTATCCTTTTCCCACTCCGGATTAGTATACGGATAGTCTGAATTGAAGTGTAACCCACGCGATTCTTTTCTTAAAATTGCCGAATAAACAACAAGACCGCTGACAAGCGCAACATTACGGAGTTCAACTATATCAACCGAGATCCCATACCGCACGTAAATCTTGTTTATTGTTTCTCTAACTTGCCATACTCGATTCTTGGCAATATTTAATCTCTCGTCACTGCGGACAATCCCCACATAATCCCACATTATTCTCCTGACAATATCCCAGTCATGATCAAGAATTACGGTTTGTATACGATCTTCGTCACCCAGTTCAGGGGATGACAATTGATTTTTACTCCACTTTGAATTCTCCTTCATCTCATTTTTTATTCTCACGGAACACTGCTCAGCCATAACGAGAGCTTCCAGTAATGAATTGCTCGCAAGCCTGTTGGCTCCATGAACACCCGAGCAAGCAACCTCCCCTATAGCATATAGCCTCTCAATATTCGTCTTTCCGCTTATATCAGTCTTTACACCCCCCACCATATAGTGAGCAGCCGGCACAACCGGTATCTGATCCTTTGCTATATCTATACCAAAATTCATACAGTTCTTATATATAGAGGGAAAACGTTTTTTGAGCCACGGTAAAGGCTTATGCGTCATATCAAGATAAACGAATTTAGCGCCACTTATCTTCATCTCACTATCTATAGCCCTTGCCACAATATCACGCGGAGCAAGCTCTCTGCGTGGGTCTTTCCCCTTCATAAATTCAACCCCTTTTATATTCCGCAGGATTGCCCCTTCTCCTCGTAAAGATTCTGATATAAGGAATGACTTTGCCTCAGGATGATACAAACATGTCGGGTGAAACTGAACAAATTCCAGGTTAGCCAACTTCGCTCCAGCCAAATATGCCATTGCGATTCCATCTCCATTAGCGACATCGGGATTCGATGTGTAAAGATATATTTTACCCGCGCCTCCGGTGGCAAGAACAGTAGCCTTTGCTATAATGGCCTTTATCTCATTATTCTTTCTGTCCAGAACATAAGATCCGATCACAGCTCCATCATCATCTGTAATCAAATCAATCGCGAAATGAAATTCATTTAATTCAATCGATGGGTTATTTTTTACAAAGTTAATTATTTTCTCTGAAATTTCTTGCCCGGTAAAATCTCGATAATGGATAATTCTCGAATCAGAATGTCCCCCCTCCCTAGTCCTATCCAACAAACCAGTTTCCTTATTTCTATCAAACCGCACACCAATTTCAATCAGATCTTCTATTCTATCTTTAGCTCCGCGAACCATCGACTTAACGGCAGTTAAATCCGATATACCTTCCCCCGTAGCCAATGTATCCCTGATATGATTGTCAATGGAATCCTTATCATCAAGCGCCGCCGCGATCCCCCCCTGAGCCTTGCTTGTGTTTGAAGAACCCACTTCTTTTTTTGTTATAACTGTTATTTTTGCATAAGAAGATGCCTTGTATGCGAAGAAAAGCCCCGCAAGCCCACTTCCAATAACCAGAATGTCGGTTTCTTCAACAGTCAAAAGCCCACCTCTTTCTTATCTCATTCTATAGTATAGAAACAGATATCGCAACACAAAGAACTGCATTATGCATAACAAACTTGTCCTTCAATATCAATCAATTCTACTTATTCTCATATCTTTATGTAATAATATCAATTACGGCTCAATTAACCAGCCTGTACTTGGCATAATC
>JAGHBT010000132.1 GCA_021160845.1 bacterium
AAACAGGTTTTTCAAAATTAACTAATTCTATATCGGCAAGTTTAACGGAAAAAACCCGCTCTCCCTGTGGAATTAATATACTTACGATCCGATACGGTATCGATGGATAATCGAGGAATTTTGTTGTTTCAAAACCCTCTACCTTCACAAATTCCCTGCCGGGCTCAGATTCTGAGAAACTAACCTTTGCCCTGTCCATTGAGAAATCCCACGTTACAGTTGAAGTAAAAGCAGCTCCAGATGATATTAACAACGTCACTACTACGACACTCAGCACACACAAAACAAATCCACGCATCTTCATCCTCCTTATTGCTAGATACAAATCCCGGGATTTTCTCTTCTTAATTGCTTCTTTTTTACAATCATTTTGTCTACGATAAGACGTTAGCGGTTTGGCCCTATGATGCAACTCCTTCAAGAATTCAACTCTCTACAGCTGTAAGCACACAAGCGCACAAGAAAGAAAAGCAGTTAGAGCTATTGTACACTATTTCTAGGGTTCTGTCAAGTCTGCAGACACTTTAGACGCCTTTCGCTAAACAATGGTATAAATTAATGTTCCCAATATTTTTTTGTTTCTTGTCAATTTGATACATCTCTATTTTATAATTCTGCAGGGAAAGTTATTCCGCAAATCATGATAAAAAGGGCAATAACTTCCTGAAGAAAATAAAATTAAAGTATTTATAATAGCTTCCGATTTGATAAACGCAACAGGTAATGAGCCACAATCCACACAGTTAAAAATAAAAAATTGTAACGACAAAAAGCCACGTTTTATTTTGATTAACCGCGGATGGAGAAAAAATGAGTTACAACAAAATTGAATCTATAGAAAAGAGGTTTAAAAAATCCACTTCTCTGCTTGATTACAGTAAGAACCCAAGTTCCCCTGATAAAGTGCTCATCATAGGAGGAGCCGGATTTCTTGGATCTGTTTTAACCAAATTACTGGTTGAAGAAGGACATAACGTCACAGTATTGGATAAATTTATCTACGAAAAGGATTCCTTAAGCCGCATTAAAGACAAAATCAACTTAACAATAAAGAAAGGCGACATTAGGGATATTGATTTACTGAAAAAACTTATGATAAACAAAGACACTGTGATAAATCTTGCCGCGATAGTAGGAGAGCAAGCTTGTCGGATAGATCGTAAAAATACAATTGAAATTAACACAACCGCTGTGGAAAATGTTGTGAGAATAGCAAACGAAGCGGGCGTAAAAAGGATTCTCCATACATCATCTTACATTGTATACGGAAATAATGACGGCGGGTTACTTGACGAAAACGCTCCTCTTTTACCCGTCTCACTACACGCGGAAAGTAAAATTAAAAGTGAAGAAATCTTGAGAAAAGCAATGGCGAAAAACGTAGGATCAGCTGTTTGTATATTCAGGCTCTCATCACTTTTCGGATATTCACACCGACCCAGATTCGATCTCGCGGTAAATAATCTGATAGGAAACGCATGGAACAAAGGATCCATGACAATATTTGGACCAGATCGACGGATACCCCTACTTCACGTAAGCGACGCGGCCAGAGCAATTAAAATAGCAATGGGATTACCTCCAGAGAAAATCGCCGGAAAGGTATTTAACACCGGCGGAAATGAATTAAATTTGAAAAATATATCAATAGGGAACCTGATCAAAAAATATTTGCCCTCAACACTCATTAATATAGAAGAGGCACAAAAAGAACCGGATTACCGCCTGGATTTTACCAATATCAGAAAAGAACTTGTGTTTACCCCCCGACACAGTGTTACAACGGGTATTCTCGAATTAATACAAGCACTTGAAAGCAACAAAATAATCAGCACGAAGAATCCAATATACTCAAATTATAAATGGTTACACAATAACCCGGAACTTTTAAAACAGGGCATTGCCGAATTTGCTCTTTGATTTGATCGAGGAAGGAAAATGCCGGAAGTATATCACCGTCAAGCATTTCTAAATTTAACCAGCCCACTCTTCCAATAGCCTTGACGGTGCTTTACTTCCGAAACGCCTGCGCCAATTTGCGTCAATTAAAGATTCCGCCTGACATAATAACTCTTAATTCCTTGTTATACCTTCGGAGTCAAAAATAGCTGGCAGATTATAAATTATTCTAACAAGATTTGACTCATCCGTTGAAACATGATCAACTTTGGGAAAAATACCTCCAATCATAATATGCCCTTCATCAAGACTATGGTCGAGCCCTATAATGTGGCCAAACTCATGTGTGTATATCACATGTGTATGCCCGGTAATAGGCGGTGTTGAAATTAAAGTAGAGATAAACAAAATTTTTCTTTTGGGAGTCTGATCTTCATTAAACATCGCGGTTGCAACATGATGGGCAACAGTATGAAAATCATCCTGCACAGTAGTAGAATCGTAAAAGATTTCCACATCAGCTTCCGCGACATTCTCTATGGTTCGAAAAAGGTCAAACCCCGTCACACTCTCCCATTCCAGCATGGCCTCCTCCGCTGCGGCTTGCAAATCAACGCCATCGCAAACAACTGGAGGATTAAACACTGTGATCGGCCAGTGATTCCAACCCCTGTAAACAGTACCTTCATATATTCCTGTTGTTTTGGTCATTTGTTTAAAAAAATCAAGAAAATCAGAATACCGGCCATCCCGGGCATCAATTAACGAAAAGACCGGAACCATACATAAATCAACAGTTAAATTCTCACTAAGTACCCCAAAGTAATAACTATAATCATAATAATCGCCATGGAATAGACTATTAAATTCACTCCTGAACGCGAGAGACATTGATTGCAAAGTAAGATTCTCAAGTTTATATAATCCCCCTGCTAAAGAAGTATCAACAACACCATTGGATAATACTACAGCACCCTCAAGCCCCTCGCCACTACCCGCGTCTATGACCTTCCCGTAAATATCAAAACCCCTAATTCTAAGATGGGGGGAACTGCTGAGCCGAGACAGATTCCCAAATTCATCATAAGCCCTTAAACTGACATAAACCATTTCTCCCGGATGGAGAGAACCCAACATCATTGAATCTCTTATACCCGCAGCCAAAGGAACCGGCACGGGTGAATGGCTATTGGCATCGTTCCAGTTTGATTCGGAAATAATCCGAACGGTTGAAGTCCTTACAAGATATCCCGCGGCATAGCCATCAGAACCATCATCCCCCGGAGTGGTCCAATCAAGATGAACACTACCAATCTCACTGCCGGGGCGTCCCGTCAAATCAAATATTCCATCCGGAGCGATAGTATCAGGATCTCCACTAACTGTAATATTCCACCCTATTGTATCGCCATACTCTCCGTCCCAGACAACACCTTCCAAATTATAACAACCATTTTCCAAAAACCTGTAGCTCAGACACGGATTTTTTGAGAGGGGCTTAATTGTCCAACCACCAATTTTATATCCGTAAACCAGATTCTCAGGATGATCATCTTCAACTTTAAGACTGAAATCAACAAGCGTCCCCACTACAAACTGAACTACCTTACTTCCTGGTACCCAGTTGATAATATCAGGAGGATCATTTAGTCTTTCTCTAACTCTAATAAACCAGTCGTGTTTTGAAAAGCTATGGGAATCGTAAGCCCTTCCCTGTACATTGTAGATACCGCTTACATACGCGTGAAAAACTGCGGAATCAGAATCAGACAGAACAGAATCAATATCACCGGCAGAATTAGTTATCACAAAGCTGTACCTGATTGGGTCATTTTCCCCATCAACAGCTTCAATTCTGAGGGTAACCGAATCAGAGGGAATTATCAAAGTAGCCATCATCCATTCCGGACGGTAAGAAACAATTTGTGGCTTTTGATTGGGAACTAACGGATCATCTGTAAAAATGCAAGAATAACCCAACACAGAGGAAAAGAGCAACAGCGTTATCAATCCAGCTTTCCGCATACTTCAACGCCCTCTTTAAAAGAAGGGGAGTCTCTTAGAAGTATAGCACTATTTTCAACAATTTCAAATAGAAATTTTCAATATGTTTAAATGTCTATTTTTATTACTCCTTCCATCTTGCTATTTTTAAACTTCTGATAGGGAATCCAGGTAATGCTTTAGAGAAAGATCAAGACCCCGCACAAATCCTCCTCTGTCTAACACCCTTACATCAATAGAAGGATTTTCTCCTATTGAAACAAGAAAAAGCTCACTATAGGGCGACACTTTCAGCAAAATACCATCTCCCGAATAAAAAGTGATCTCAAAACGAGTAAACTCTTTTGATAATTGATTAGAAAATTGCATAATTTCACTACAAAAATTACTAAATAGGGACCGGACAGCCTTCTTCATAATAAGTCTTCCTAACACAGCTATGCTACTATTTATATTATTATCGGACGACATCCTTTTGTTTTCCCTTCCATCTACTGCCAATTTTCTGCAACAGCGTATTGGTAAACCCGGAGAAAAAAGGACCGGAAGGAGGCAAACGCCTTCCAAATGAAATATCCATTCCTGCTAAAATATTCAATTTCTTAGCATCTATCCGGCCGGCCAACTCGTCTAAAACTTCTCCGCCGGTAAAAACGGTGGCTTCAGGCGCGAACTCAACTATCGAATCGAACAAACCCACATTTTGAAGTTGATCACCTGAATTTATAATTATTATAACATCTGGAACTAATCTTTCATTCCCATAATTCAGGGAGTAAAATGCAGATATCCGTAAAAGCTCTTCCCAATAATCCGTTTGGTCTCCCTGTAGAAAATCGAAGGCTTCAATTATTATATGAGTCTCAGTATTTCGAGCAAAATTCTCTTCAAATGGTTCAAACAATGACGGGGTACGAGCATATATAAAACGCAACGAATCGGAAAGACTCCTTTTCAACAATTTCTTTTTATCAAGTGCCGGCAACAAATATTCTTCCGGCTCAAACGTAAAGTAATATCCAGCATTCGGTAACCCTCTGCCACTTTCAACAAGAGTCACATTTATATTCTTGCTAGCAATACAAACTGATAAGCCACTTGCTAAAAAAGCTCTCATTGGGGAATTGCCGGTTACCATAATCCAGACAAGGGATTCAGAGACCACACACTCTCTCGAATTCTTCTCGTCTTCTACCGACAGAAAAAGACGCGCAAATTGTTTCAGCCCTGTGGATGATTCTCCTGGAGACATTATATTAAACAATCAGTAAAGAGTTTTCCTGCCCAAATTCGTTCACAACGGTATCGTTGTTCTTGGGATCCCTGATCCAGTTTCCATCTACAATAAACCTGTACTCATATTCTCCAGGCTCAAGGTGCAGGGTAACCTGCCATAATCCATTATATGAATCTCTGGTCATACTGATTCCATTTCTGGACCAATTCGCAAATTCACCTGTCAAATAAACGCTTTCAGCACTGGGGGCGTCAATTGAAAATAGTATACCCTCCTCAACAACTCTGGGCCCGTGAAGCCTCTCCATCCAGTTTCTGATATTTTCCATATCCAAGATATTGCTTCTCCCTTCAACTTCTTCAGCAATCGCAAGAAATTCTTTATGTAAATGGTCAGCGTCAGACATTTCAAATATCGAAACGCCCATCAACGCCGATTCTTTATATCGTACTGAATGACTAACCATATTTTGCATCAATATCGATTCATGTTTTCTCTCAAGTTCATGTACAAAATCTCTGGCAAAATTTGTTCTCTTTTCAAGGTTATTAATCAAAATATGCATGACAACAGTATGATCTATTTCACTTTCAAGAAGTTCAAGGGTTTCTCTAAGCCTGTTCAATCCATCCAATGAAAAATAGCTTGGTTCTACCGGTATAATTACTTCGTTTGAGGCAATAAGGGCGTTGAATGTAAGAATCCCCACATTGGGTGGTGAATCAATTATAACAAAGTCATATATTCCATCCGATTTTGCCAACTTGGCTCCGAGATGATTTTCCCTGCCTTTTTTCCCGGATAGTTCTTGCTCCAAAGCGCTAAGTACTGGTGAAGAAGGTACAATATGAAAATTTTCAGACAACTCACAAACTGCATCAGATAGTTTTAGCCTGGGTTCTATCAGTAAATCATATGTAGTATGAGAAATCATCTCACTCGGAATATTTAACCCCAATGAAGCATGCGCCTGCGGGTCCATGTCAATCAAAAGTATTTTCTTTCCCAGCTTCCCGAGAGCAGCGGCCAGGTTTATCGCTACAGTCGTTTTGCCACACCCACCCTTTTGATTAACAACCGATATAATTCGCATACCAGATCATCCTCCTAACCTTCCCGAAAAAGCCGGAAAACAGAGTATATATGGCAAAAAAATAGGCTAAACCACCCTCGGTCCAACCCTAAATAAGTTCTTTTTATATTAACAAGCATTTTTGCATCGCCTTTAAAGGCAAAAACTGCTCTTGGTAGTTTTCCTCTTGCCTTTCCTCCCTAGATGTTTAAACTAGCACTAACCCGATTATCACTTTTATAATAAGTTGCTGTCAAGGGTTTTTTGTCGATTTAGAAAAAAAACAGCAAAGCCACAAATAGGCCAAGAGTGAACCCCCCAAGAACCTCCCCCCAGGTATGCCCTACAAGTTCCCGCAGTTCATCGGCGTCTATATGATGTGTCTTGCTGGCCTTTTCAATTATTTCATTTAGAACTATAGCCTGATTTCCCACTTCCTGACGCAGCCCCGTCGCTTCAAAAACAAAATAAAGGCTAAAAATCAACGATATTCCAAAAAGAACGGAATCAATTCCACGATATACAGCCACGCCAACCGTAAGAGTAGTTACCATCGCGGTATGTGAACTCGGCATTCCTCCAGTATCCATCATACGAAACAAACTGAACTTCTTATTCTGTATCAACTCTACAAAGGGTTTCATAAACTGTGCACAGAGAACACTTACTAAGGAAGCCACTCCGATTGTGTGAATCACTCTTAACCCTCCATAATTCTCTTTAATATTAAGTCTCTAAACCCAATAAAGCTAATTTGCCAATTCTGTTTAATCAAAACATCCGGAGCAAACGCCTATGAGCAAATTTCCATCCTGGTTTTTAATCCTTCTCATACCAATCCCGCAAATAATGAAAGGTACCTATAGCATCGGGTCTTACACCTCCGAACCGCGCATTCACAACAAAGAGACTATGCGGAATATAAAGAAATGTATATGGTTGTTCATCGTGAATAATTTCCTGCGCACGATAGAAAATCAGCTTTGCCTTTTCAAAATCAAGTATACTTGTGGCAAGGTTGTTCAGACTATCAACACTGCTATTGCAGTAATCAACCCTGTTATAACCACCTTCACCCCTCGCCTCGCAGCTCCAGATGGGAGCAAGATCCGCTTTTGTCCCCACGCGCCACGCGCTGATTATACCATCAAAATTAGAGTTCTTGTGTCTTTCAAGCATCACAGTCCATTCGAGTAAAACCGGATTGGCTTTTACCCCTATTCTACCCAGCATTTCCTGAACCATTACCTGTATATCGGCGCGTATTTGATTGCCGTGATTGGTAACAATCTTAAATTCCAGCCTCTTGCCATTTTTATCCAGGAATCCATCGCCATCGCTATCACTATATCCCTCCTCCCGAAGTATCATCGCGGCTTTCTCGGGATCATATGGCAAGGGTTTAATACCGGGGTTATATGCCCAGATCAAAGGCACAAAAGGGCCACTACACCTGTCCGCGTAACCATAGTAAAGATTATCAATAATAAGTTTTCTATCGATGGCCATCGTCAGGGCTCTTCTTACACTAGGATTGTCAAAAGGCTTTCTTGCTCCATTCCATCCAAGATAGATATATGCCCTCGTAGGAAAATCAAAGACTTCGAGCTTGGCGTTATTTTTTTTTATTCTTACAACTTCCGCGGGAGGAACACTTTCCATACAGTCGATTTCACCATCACGTAGCTGGGTTACAAGTGTAACCTGATCGGGTATAATTTTAAAAATTACTCTGTTCAAATGCGGCTTACCCTCTTCATAATAATTCTCATTAGCTGCAAGAATCAACGACTGCCCCTTATCCCATTTTTCAATCCTGAATGGGCCCGTTACGGGTAGTTTTTCAGCTGATATCTTCCCAAATTCATCCGGATCGGTACTGTTAATAATATGAGCAGGCATAATAGGACCGTCCACGGCATCCATAACCTGATAGGGATAAACACGATTGAAATGATACACAACGGTAAAATCATCAATAACTTCCACACTGTCTATATGCTCTTTAAGATGACGGCCGCTCCACACGGTTTCGGGATCTATCTGCAGTTTGAATGTCGCTGCAACATCCTTGGAGGTAAATTTGCTTCCGTCGCTCCAGGTTACATTATCTCTTAAGTGAAATGTCAGCTCCAGGCGATTCTCTGAAAACTCCCAGGAAGTAGCGAGTCTTGGACTAAAGGTGAGAAAATCGTCATTTTCATCAAGGAGCGATAGAAAAAGAAGGTTATATATATCACGCGCGTGCGCATCCGTAGTAGACATCGGATTTAATCCCTCGTAATCACTGATCTCACCTACAACCAATGATCCTTTTCTTCCTCTTCCTCCTGTGTTTTTCGAACATGAAGAGAAAATAATCATAAAAATAAACAGGAACGAAAGAATAAAACGATATCGATTTACACCCGAAACCATATAGAACCTTCTCTCTGTTTAAATAGATCTGCGTTATGCCAATACTGCGGCAACTCGCCGACGCCTGTTTAAATCATCATACGCGAGATTGCCTAAGGATACTTCCTGCACTAATTATACAGCCTTTAAAGAATTCTGAAAGTAAAATATTGTGCATAATCCAATAAAGGTGGCGCAAAATTATGCGCTCCAGGTGAAGACGAAAAATAGATATTGACATTTTTACCCCATAGAAAGCGCGCAAATAAAATCTAAAAATGGAATAAATGATGCATCTGGAAAATCAGCCAGATGCCAGAGAAAACACTTTACACAACCACTCTGCCTGTGTTAATTGGTTGTGTTCAATAAGTATATTATTTCTTTATTAATTTTAGAGAAAGGAGCAAAAATGTTGAAACGCGCCAATCTTTATATCGCATTATTCTTCATGATTGCCGTATTCGTTATTTTTGCAGGGTGTTCCGAAGATGAGACCGAAGCGCCTGTACCCGACACAACCCCCCCCACAGTCTTAGCGTCCGAACCCGTTAACAACGATGTGGATGTTTCAAGAAGCGGCCCTTTCTGGATACTCTTCAGCGAAACAATGAATGAGGAATCCGTAGAGGACAGCCTATCATTATTCACCACCGGAAGTATAAGTATAGGATTCGGTACTTACTGGCACGGCGACAGTCTTTTTGTTTCACCTTATTCTCTTCTTGGCGGCGGCGCGGGTTATATAATCACGGTCTCTGGGTCGAGCAAAGATCTCGCTGGAAACCAGCTCGGAGATGACTACGTTGTCAATTTCACGACAACAAGTGAGGAGGACATTACGCCTCCCACGGTTATATCCACAATTCCGGAGGACGACGCCATGGATGTTACTCCGGTTATTACAATCGAGATTACATTCAGTGAACCAATTTTTATTCCTTCGTTTGACTGGTATACTCAGACTTTCTTTACTCTTAATCCACCTCTTAGTGACGGCAGTATCTCCATAGATGGCCCTACACTATTTCTGGAGGATCTGGTATTTCCTCAGAACACAGAGGTTGAGGTCACTCTAACTACAGACATTACAGACCTTGCCGGCAATCCTATGGCGGCAAATTACAACCTCAGTTTTACCACCTTGTCGGACAACATAAGACCAACCCTCGTAAGCGCTACGCCATCGAATGGGACAACGGGGATTTCGCCAAATATTTCGCAAATGGTCTTTAATTTCAGTGAACCGATGAACCCTTACT
>JAGHBT010000217.1 GCA_021160845.1 bacterium
ATGGTCACTCTCCTGAAGCAATGTTACCGTACACTGACTAACACTAAAATGCCTAATGCACTTTTTGACGATCCGGCCTATTACTTCATTAAGTGAAAAAGCTGAACTTATCGTTGTAGCAATATCATTCAGGGTGGCCAGTTCTTCTATAGCGTTCTTTAACCGTTCGTTCTCGGCTTTAAGTTCTTTGATGCCTTTTTCATCTTTATTATCCGCCATATTTTACTTCTCTATTTTGATCCCTCTCTGAGCCCACGCCAGTATTCTATCCTTTTTATTATCTCTCGTTCAAAACCCCTTTTAGCGGGTTTGTAATACCTCCTGCCGGCCAACCTTTCGGGAAAATACTCCTGGGGTACAACTCCATCTGGATCATCGTGAGGATAAAGATAACCTCTGCCGTATCCTTTTTCTTTCATAAGCGCAGTGGGGGCATTCCGTAACCAGAGCGGAACGGGAAGTGCTCCGAATCTTTTTATATCCTTTGCCGCTTCGGAGTAAGCCGTATAGGCAGCATTGCTTTTCGGCGATACGGCAAGATAGGCGACAACCTGCACGAGAGCCAATTTGCATTCCGGCAATCCAACAAACTCAACCGTTCTCGCCGCGTTCAGCGCCATCGAAAGAGCATTGGGATCAGCGTTTCCAATATCCTCGGAAGCAAACCTAACAAGCCGCCTGGCAATATAGAGAGGTTCTTCACCCCCTTCGAGCATCCTTGCCAACCAGTAGATAGACGCATCAGGGTCTCCACCTCGAAGGCTCTTATGTAAAGCCGAAATTAGATTAAAATGCTGCTCCCCATCCTTGTCGTAGAGGAGATTCCTCTTCTGCATGGAATCTTCAATGATATCTCTTGTTAGAATTATCCTGTCGGATTCATCGTCAAAAGACTCCACCACCATTTCGAGAGCGTTAAGTGCTGTTCTAGCATCACCATATGAAAGATAAGCAAGATAACTCAAAACTTCATCGGCGATTTCTATATCTCTTTTACCGTACCCCCTATCATCATCTTCAAGCGCCTTCCGTAATACCGTTTCTATATCTCGCTCCGAAAGGGCATTTAAAACAAACACTCTGCATCTTGAAAGCAGTGGAGAGATTACTTGAAAGCTTGGGTTCTCGGTTGTCGCACCGATAAGAATAATAACACCCTTTTCAACATGCGGTAAGAAGGCATCCTGCTGGGCTTTATTGAACCTGTGAATCTCATCAATAAAAAGTATTGTTCTCTGCCCATCCACTTCCAGCCGCCCCTGTGCTTCCGCTGTTATTTTTCTAACCTCGGCAACCCCGGAAGTAACCGCTGAAAAGAATACAAAGCAAGCATCGACCGAATTCGCGATAATATGAGCCAAAGTGGTTTTACCGCACCCCGGCGGACCCCAAAAAATTATAGAAGATTCAAGGCGGCCTTCTCCCAGAATTCTGTGCAGGATCCTCCCTTGTCCAATGATATCTTCCTGACCCATAAAGTCTCTTAAATCACGGGGCCTTATCCTTTCAGCGAGTGGGGCTTTAATTTTGTGACTAAAAAGATTATTCATTTCCCTGCTTACCTCATTCTGGTAAAGGTGGATGAAAAGCACAAAACCACTACAATACAGATAATGACACCATATTCTTTCTTCACGGTAAACAATCTATTTCGAATAATCAGGATTTTTATCAAAGAAATGCTCTGTTCTCAAAAACCTTACAGTTCCGGATTGGCTCCTAAGAACAACACTATGAGTTAGCGCTCCACCCTGTTTAAAAATCGTACCTTTAAGGAAAGGACTTAATGAAACACCGGTAGCGGCAAACATTATATTGTCACCGTTCACAAGATCAGATTTGTCATAAATGGTTTCAAACCGTTCATCCATACCATTTTTCAAAATTTCCTTTTCATTTGCCGCTTTACCACTATTTGAAACCTTCTTATCTTCCTGCTCTATCGAAAATCTGTCATGTTCTTCAGGCACGATGTCGCCTGGAGGAATAAATTGGGCTTGAAATCCTCCGCCAAGGCAAAGCAGAGCGGCAGCCGCGATTATTCCCTGCGCTGAGCTTCCTATCCCTATAACAACATCGACACCGGTCGATGGAATTCCTGTGGCAATTGAAGCCGCAAGGTCCCCCTCTTTCAAGATTGCTATCCTCGCACCGGATTTTCTTACTTCACCAATTATCTTTTCGTGTCGTTCGCGATCCAAAACCACTACTGTCAAATCCTCAACATATACCCTTTTCGATTCAGCTATCCTGACAAGATTATCAAAAATAGAATCCTTAAGATTAATCGCATCGATCGCATTCGAACCAACAGCTATCATTTTCATAAAATTAGAGGGGTAATCAATAATTGTACCTTTGGGACCAATCGCTATAGCGGAAATAGCATTCGCTTGGCCATTTGCTAGTGATTCCCTGCAATCAAGAGCATCCAGGGCAATATCAACCTTTATATCACCACCGATACCAACTCTACACCCCGGGTAAAGAACGGCATTAGCGGAATCGGGTTTCTCCCCTATAATTACCTGACCATTCATTTTGACATTCTTTATTGCTTGCCGCATCGCTGAAACTGCCGCTTTATCCGCGCCTACCGGATCCCCTTTACCCAAAAATCGCGCGGCCGCAAGCGCCGCGGCTTCGGTAACTCTAACCATTTCTAACGCGAGGTTTCGTTCCAATATTAAACCCCTTCTTCTTTACTATTACTATCTTCATTTACAATTCCTGCTTCATCAGTATCGGCATTCTTCCCATCCCGCCCGGCAATAATGTTTCCATTAATTTCCTTAGCCATTTGATATTGATGGAAAGCAAAAACCACAGGTAATACTATATATGCCGAACCAAATGTCAACGGAATGGCAAATAATTGAACAATAAATGTGAGCCAGAACCAATTCCACTGCTCGAGGTATATATACCCTACCGGACCAAGAAAAATCCACCCAAGCAAAAAACCCATTGAAGCCGCTACTCCGGGGTTCTTAGTCTCCTTTGGAGTTTTCAATTCTGTTAATTTCAGGCGTTTTTTCAAGGACTCCGAAGAACCTAGATGGTTCTGTTCCCTGCCGCAATACTGACAGAATTGATCATTATCACCAATTATTTTCCCGCAATATCTACAAAACATGCTTAACCCTCTCTGTTTGAAACCAGTATTAATACGGTTTCAGAAACAGGATTGTTTCTTATTAATAGCTATATGCTACAAACAACTTACAAAAAAAACAATCATTTATTTGAAAAATTGCCAAAATAAGAATCTCTTGTTCAACACACAAAGGCCAGTTAAGAATTATTCCCATTTAAGTTAACTATTTTTCCGATTAAGAATTCTATATCTCAACTTGCCAAGGAAAATATTTACGGGATTGTTTCTGGAAAGGAAATGAATAACTTGATTTCTTCTTATGCCCATCCCCGATAGCTCGAGAGCAGCGGCGGCGTTTGTTCTATCCATCCAATAGGCTTTCAGAAACAGCTTTCTTGCCTCATTTCTCTTGCCATCTTCAAGTAAAACGCGGCCTAAATTGACATACAG
>JAGHBT010000294.1 GCA_021160845.1 bacterium
ATGTAAAATTGAAACTTCATAAAAATTCTATTGTGTCTTGTACCCTTCCTTTTAGGTTTTGCGATTTTGAATATGGTAAGAAATATGACATTGTTCTCTGGAGCGATAGGTATGAAAGACGGGAAGGACGATTTGCTGCTCGCTCCGGAGACGAAATATCAATATGTGGCAAGAAAATGGAGACATGTTTAAAAAATGCGATATTGCCTGGATATGGCACATACCTTCGAGAAAGGAAAAAAGCTGCTACTATTGACCTTCTCGCAACTGCAGGTTCGTTATACAAATTATACGAGGAAATGGATGAATATAATGAGTTGAAAGACAGGCTGAACGGTATAAACATATCTTTAGCTCAAGAAGAAATAAGGAGAAATAAAATAAGTTTGCAGATAGAAGCACATAAAGCTTCGATAGATGTAAACCTGCAAAACCATTACAGAAAAAAGCTTATGCTATTTTCGGCTGCTCTTTATGCCTATCAGCTAATTGAACCAATTTTTATGGATAATCCCCCCGAAATTAATCCCGGCCTACAAAGAAACAATATAGAATTTAAAGCGATTGACAGAAGTATTTCTAAGGCCCTTTTCTATTCATTCCTAAGGCCCGGAAGAGGCCAATTTTATCAGGGGAAGGAAAAGAGAGGGGTTTTCTTTTCATCTATGGTTATTCTTTCCGGTTTTCTCAGCCTCGACCTAAATAATCAATACAACAAAAATGTGAATGATTACAATTTTTGCATGGATAAATTTAATTCTGCCTCTATTGAAGATAAAAAAATCTATGGGGCAGAGGCCTCATTATTATGGGAAAAAGTGGAGGATTCAAGAAACAAACGGAATCTGTCAATTTATGTTCTCACGGGGCTATGGGGATGGAATGTTATTGACACACTATTCCCCGGTGATAAATCCTGCTCGACTAAAAATTATTCTCTGAATGTAACACCACTTGGGTGTAAACTCGCTATAAACTTTTAATTTCCTGGAGGCTAACTGCTATGAACAGAAAATCACTGCATATTACTTTACTTATAATACTTATTCTTTTTACAATAAGTGGTTGCTTAAATGATGTTAAAGAAATTCCATCCTATATAGACGGGGAAGATATTGAAGCGCCACAAAACATCGCGGTGACAGTGGATGACGGGAAAGTAACTCTTTCATGGGGGAAAGTTAGCAATGCCGTTTCTTATAAAGTGTACAGAAACAGCCTGCTCGCTGAAGAGAGGATAATTGCTGAAACTCAAGATACCTTTTATGTGGATGACAATATAATAAACAGCAATGAATATTATTATTCTGTGGCTGGTGTTGGAAACAGCGGGCTGGAAGGAACTAGAACCGACTGGATTATCGCTATTCCTTCAATCTATTCATTGTTAATTAATAATGGAATTGCTTACACAAACTCTATAAATGTAAATATTCGTGTAACTGCTCCCGAAACTACTCTTTTGATGAAAATCGCGAATGATTCGGCCCTCACCGAAGGAAGTTGGGAAAATTGCGCGCCCTCGAGGAACTGGACGCTTAAACAGAGTGACGGGGAAAAAAATGTCTATGCAGTATTTCAGGATGCAAACGGAAATAAATCATCACCTGTAAACGCGTCCATTATACTTGATACATATTCAAGGATAACTGATATATCGATTACACCCAATAGTTCGTTTTACGACATTGGAGAAATGATTCATTTCTCTATGCATGTCGATGGGGATGAAACCGGAGGAAATGCCGGTGTATTAATAGAGGGCTATTCGGAAATAGTCAAACTGTACGATAACCAGAAATCCGGAGACAATATTGCTTTGGATGGTGTATATGAAAGGGATTTTTATCCTCCGGTAAGCCTTAGAGGTATTGATATTCTCGTCCATGGCACATTTACCGATAAAGCAGGTAACATGGCGCCTGGGTTTGAATCCGAAGATAAGATATCATTTAAAGATCCTCCTCTTCCGGTTCAGCTTATCGGCGCCAGTGACTCCACTACAAACAGCATAACTATAGCATGGACTGCTTCGATTGAAGAAAACTTCAAATTATACAGGGTATATAGAGATACTATCTCACACAATATTTTGGATTTTGAAAAAGGGATATTTCTGATTGATGAATTAATCAATCAATCACAGACAGGTTATCCGGATAACAGTTTAATGGAGGGTGAAGAGTATTATTACCGTGTTTATGTGATAAATGATTTGAATGAAAGTGCCGGCAGTAATGAAATATCGGTTTTTACATACGATGCCATCCCTGAAGCAGTCGTGCTTGATACTCTTTCCTCAATTGGAACAAACAGAGTTACTTTAACCTGGAGCCAGAACCAAAATTCTGATTTTAATGAGTACAGAATTTACAGGAGTACAAGCCCTGGAGTTACAAATTCCCAAATCGATTTAGTAACTACTATTTTTCAAAGAGAAACCACATGGTATGATGATATTGATATTGATTTAGCATCAGAAGATTATTATTATAGAGTGTATGTTTATGATATGGGTAATAAGTTTAGCAGGAGTAATGAAGTAGCAACTACCCAATAATAACTTAGGGATTAGTACCTGCGGAAATTTTACCAATAAATTAAAATATATGGGTG
>JAGHBT010000143.1 GCA_021160845.1 bacterium
ATATAGAATAAAATATAAGACTTTATACACACTTCTTGTTATTGGAGTGGTTTGAGTTATAATCCTGGCGGGCTTTGTCGTGACATACGGGAAGCTCCTTTTAAAGACAAGGGAAATAGTTATGCTTCAGAGGAAGGTAGAAAGGCTCACAGAAAGGAACGAGAAATTAAAAGGGATTGTGGGTAATATAGATGAGATAATGAGGATGAGCAATCAAATGAAAATGATGTTGGGAGTGAAAAGCAGCGAGGAGGCAGATACACTCAAAAGAGAAATAAATGCGGAAGAAAGACGTAACAGTAGAATTCAGGATGAAAAAAACAATATGCTCAGGGCTATACCAAGTTTCTGGCCTGTAAGAGGATTTATAACAAAGAAATTCAATGTATCTGTAGAAGAAAGCAATAGCGATTATCACAGGGGGATTGATATTGCCATTCAGAGAGGTCAACCTGTGAGGGCGGCGGCTCTGGGGTATGTTATTGCGGTGGGATGGGATAAAATTTTCGGGTATTCTGTAAGGATAGATCACGGCTACGGGATAAAAACACTTTATGGACATAATGAGAGAATTGTAGTAAAGGAGGGAGAACGAGTAGAAAGAGGACAAACAATAGCTTATTCGGGCAATTCGGGGAGAAGCTCAGCTCCCCACCTGCATTTTGAAGTGACAAAGAACAACATAAGTGTCGACCCATTGAAGTATTTGTTGCAGTAAATTGGTTGGTTTGTTTAGCGAGCTTTAAAAAAGGAACGAATCTATGTTTAAGAAAGAAGGGTTTAAGAAAGAAGGTGACAAAGTGGCGAATGAAGGTAAAATGAATTCTATTTTCGGGAATGGTTGTAAAATTACCGGGACAGTCGAGGTTCTGGAGGGTACATTGAGGATAGACGGGGAATTTGAGGGAAACATTAATTGTCCGGGCACTTTGGTTGTTGGCAAGGACGGCACGGTTAAAGCTGACATCAAGGTAAGTAATATTATTGTCGGTGGGACAGTATTGGGAAACATCGAGGCCGATGAGAAAATAGAGCTTCAGGCAGGATCAAGGCTTGAGGGGGATATAAGAACGAAGAGACTGGTAATAGATGAAGGGGTGTTTTTTGAGGGGTCGTGCAATATGAGCCCGGAAGGGGGCACCAAAAGAAAAACGCCTGAATTACCAAAAGTAGAGGTGAAAGGAACGCCAAAGGTAGAGGTAAAGGATAATAGGCAAAAAAGTAGTTCCTGGGCGGACTAGTTCTCGAGAAACTAAAAAACCGAGAAGTTAAAAATAAAGGCAGGGGTGGACTAACCATCCCTGCCTTGTGGTTGCCGGTGACAGCCGGGGGGTTACTTAACGTCGATTTTAATTTCCTTTGGTTTCGCCGATTTGGTCTTTGGAACGTTAATCTTCAAAACCCCATCGTTGTAATTCGCTTCGATCTTATTGATGTCGACATGTTTTGGAAGCCTGAATACCCGCTCAAACTTGCCATGACTTCGCTCGAGAATGTGATAGTTTGCTTCTTTCTTCTCCTTCTCAATGTTCTTTTCACCTCTGATAGCAAGGGCGCCATCCTGTACCTCTATAGAAATTGCCTTTTTGTCCATGCCGGGGAGTTCTGCGGTTATCTCGAAACCGTTTTCGCTTTCCTCAACATTGACCCTGGGGGTCCACTTTGACTCATTTCTTACTGCGGGCACAAGGTTAAACCCGAAGAAACTATCGAGAATACGACTGAAATCATCTTCGATAGGCTCGATCTCTCCTGCAGGGTTCCATTTGATAAGTCCCATTTCAATCCTCCTTGTTAAGGGTTTTAGGTTCTTTCATCTTTCTGTCTAATATTAATCGCATCTTCTGTGCCAAAACGAGAATGAAAGAGTAACTGTAATAAACTCAATAGGATGTGCTGTTACCAGCAACAAGAGCAAAGCAAAGGACAGAAGACCCCCCAGGCGGGCACTGCCATAGTTGCAGGATATAGGCAGAAATGCTGCCATTGTGGCGCGGTCTGTCTGGCAGAAATAAACGCCATGATGGCAGCGCTATCAAGTGAGCTCTTGGTAATTCGGAGAAACAGGTAAGAACGAGGGTGTTACTAATCCGATAGGCGGAGTTACTCGGGCCTGTTGGTATTTGCACCTTTATAGCTGCAATTTTACCAAAAAGCTTAAGAAAAGGGAAATAGCGAACGAAAATGAATAATGAAGAAATGGTAAAAACCAGCAGGGGAATACTGTTAACCGCTGCAGGAAATTCACCGAGGAAATATTTAGGGAGAGAAGGAAATGCGGCTATTGTGTCTTGTAAAATGGGGTGTGTTGATAGGGAGGAAGCCTTTTTTGCGTGCTGCGTTTCCGCTTTCCTTTCTTTTTATCTTTATATTCTGCTCCAATGGGGTTGCTTTGGAATTGAGTGGCTCGGGGGCGGTGGTGGATAAAAGAGGCAACATTACATTGATATCAAACCCTGTTGAGGCGGGGACTGGCGTTGGTTCTGACGCACGAAATAGTAATTATTACTACATAGATCCATTATATGAAAAGGATTCGCTCCTTTCTTTAAAAAGCCCTGATAGAACGGATCCACGATTTTTCCAGGATGAGCATCCGGAGGGATTGGAAGAAATTCATGACCCCCTCTGGGAGAGTCAATGGGGATTAATTAGAGTCGGGGTTGAGGTTGCCTGGGAGAGGGTAAGGGGAAAGGGTGTGGTTGTGGCGATAATCGATACAGGCTGTGATATGGATCATCCCGATTTAGCGGGAAGGGTATGGGAAAACGAAAAAGAAAAGAACGGTTTACCGGGAGTTGACGATGACGCGAATGGTTACATCGATGATATTAAGGGATGGGATTTCGTATCTGTCAGCGCATCCCTCGCCGCGGAGGGGGAAGATCCCGGGCCCCCCGATAATAATCCGGACGATTTCGATGGGCACGGCACCCATATTGCCGGAATAATTTCCGGTTCTTCGGGTAATGGAATCGGCATCGAGGGCGCCGCACCTCTATCAAAAGTAATGATTCTCAGAGCTGCCTATCGTTCGATTTACGGGTATAGCGTTCTTAAGAAGGAAGATATTATTGAAGCAGTTCTGTACGCGAAGGCAATGGGAGCTGATGTAATTAATATGAGTTTTGGCGGCGAAGATACTACATTACGGTCGGTAATAGATATGGTAGTGGCAGAAGGGATTACAGTCGTCGCGGCCGCAGGCAATTATGGCGGGGAAACCCCTCAATACCCGGCCGCATTTGAAACTGTCATTGGGGTAACAGCTTCTGATCGGGAAGACAGGGTTGCCATCTTTGGAGAGCGCGGGAGTTGGGTGGATTGCGCGGCGCCGGGGACGGCTATAATCTCTTGTGACCCCGATGGATACAGGTGGAGAAATGGAACGTCGTGCGCCGCGGCGCTGGTTTCCGGGTGCGTCGCGCTTGTAAGGTCGGCACATCCACTCTGGCAACCGAATCTGGTAAAGGCGCAAGTGGTTAATACGGCAATGAAGACAGAAATGGCCGACACCTTCGCAGAAACTCCGCCTATCTGTATGGCAGGTCAAGCGGTAGTACAGGAACCGCGGATAAAGATTTCGTTGATACACGGAGAGCTTTTGGAGATAGAAGGAAACGATGACAACACAATAGATAAAGGCGAGGTATTCAGAGGAAGATTTATTGTAAAAAACGAATGGAAAAAACTTGAAGAAAGCGCCATGAGGATCGAGAGTCCGGATGTGGGAATTGTTGTGGAGTGTGGTGATATATATATCGACCAATTGACGACGGGGGCGGAAAAAGAGATTGAGTTTCTGCTGAGGGCGGATTCGGGCGGAATAAGCGCGGGGGAAATTGATTTGTCGCTTAAAGTGTTCACGGAGGGGGAGCAGAGATCGTATCCCTTTATTTTGAGAAAAAGCATCCCTGAAATTAAGATTGGAAAGGTAGCATTAGAAGAAGTAACGGGAAATGGGAACGGAGGAGTGGATCCGGGAGAGAGGATAAGGCTTGGCGTAGAGATAATAAATGGCGGAGAGAATACTAGAGATGCTCTTGCGGTTATCGATTCCGGGATTTTTGGAGGGGGGAATATCGAATGCAATATTTATGGAATTGCTCCTGCCGGGAGTGGTTGGGCTGAATTTCTATTGGATATAGATGAAGAAGCAGAAAAGGGGGGATTTATAGATCTCCCGCTTGAGGTTCGCGGCGACGGATTTTCGATGAAAAAAACAATTGCTCTCTGGATAGCATATTCCGGGGACGGGAATGTGGAAGATACTGCGATTCTTCAGAATGACGCGTGTCACAGCGGTATATACGGGAAGTTAAGTGAAAATATAGGTTTGTTGGTATGGAAGAGAAGGTTGGAAGGGGAAGGGACGCCGGGGGTACAGCCCGTTATAAGAAACGGTAAACTCTATATATCGAGGAGAGAGCCGGAGGGCGTAAGACTTTGGGCGATTAATATAGAAAACGGCGATGTTCTGTGGAAAACCCTGCTACGTGGAATTCCAAAAGGGGACGCGGGAGGAATATGTTGGGCGGGAGGGGTCTGTTATGTAAGCTCGGGCAGCATTATTCACGCGGTGGACGTAAAAACGGGGCGTGTAGTATGGATGTGGCCTGGTGCGGGAGTAGCTGAAGATATCAGGGTGGTTGATCCGGCATTTTCGGGACAGCGCGTAATCACCGGGTTTTATCAGCCTGCTCGTGAAGACAGTGGTTTTGTATATGCGCTTAATCCGTTTACAGGTAGAACGATATGGAAGAGGGAAAACAGATTTTTATCGGCAGGTGCGCCGGCGTGTAATGGCGAGAGTATATTTATTACGGGGTGGGACAATACCTTAAAAGCAATCAACCTGGAATCGGGAGAAGTAGAGTGGAGATCGGGCAGCAAAGGAATTGCTTCGGTTTGGCCTGTAGTGGGCCCCGGGCGGGTTTCGATTCCGCTGACAAACGGATGTGTGGCCACGCTTGATACGGAAAGCGGAGAAGAGATAAGCAGTTCACTGCTGGAAGGGATTCCGGTTGGAGCGTCCCTTCTGAGTGGGAAAGAAAAACTGGCCGTCATGACAAGAATTGCGGGCGGGTCGACGATAAATATGATAAATACCACTACGGGAGAAACCCTAAGCAAAACAGAGATTTCGGAATTTTACGGAGAAGCGATTATAACAAGCGGCAGCAGATTTCTCGCGGTTGGATCTGGCGGAGAATATATTTTTGTAGATTCCGAAGGAGAATCCCAGTCAACGCGAATAAGCAAATTCGCTGACGGCGACTTCGAGAGAGCGTCCTGTTCCGTTCCCGCTGTAAGCGATGGAGTGCTCTATCTGGCATTCAACAGCAACGATTCGGACTTTATCGCGGCCTTTGGATTGCCGGCGGATAACAGGTTTGCTACGCGTATAAATAATTGTTTCCCGAACCCCTTTAATCCGGACACTAGGGTTACGTTTGAGATTGGACGCAAGGGGAGGGTGAAGATCGCGATATACGATGTTAAGGGTCGGCTGGTAAAAATACTAATGGATGAGGAAATGTTCCCAGGGACATACGCCGCAAGCTGGAACGGAAGAACCCGCGATGGAGCGCCCGTATCATCGGGGGTCTATTTCTGCCGGCTGAAGACCCCGGATATATCACAAACCAAGAAGCTGGTGCTGCTAAGGTAGTTCCCGCAGTGGCAAGACATTTAAAAAAAATAATATTTTGCCTTGCAATTGTCCGGCAGTCATGATACCATCACCAAACTTATTATTGTAAAAATTGACAGGGGCTATATACAAAGGCGATCCGCGTATGGATGCGGCAGTTTGTTGTACGCACAGCACTAAGATTGATATGAAGTACATGCCGAAACAATTCGGGGGATATTGTAAGTACCGATCGAGTGATCCGACAACCAGAACAGAGTTATTA
>JAGHBT010000213.1 GCA_021160845.1 bacterium
GTTATTAATAACCCCGAAGCCACTATTGTTGTCGCTGCCGCGATGGTGGCGGCGGTTCAGCGGTTCGACAAAAGCTCCGGGCGGCAGATGAGGGCGGCGATTTGGATTTCGATAGTCGCTCTTCTCGTCTCGATAATCTCGATAATCATAGGGATATTTTAGCCTATGAATATTAACGTAACAACAGCATTAATTGCTGCAGTGGTATCATTATTGGTTTCGTTGATAACGATATGGATTAATAGGACCAAGATAGCTTCCGAAGAGAAAAGACAAAGGTTAGAACATAGGCGTAAGTTAACTGAGATACTTCTTATAAGGCGCATGGAAGCGTATCCTAAGGCTTTTGAAATAACCTACCTATTAACTTCTCCGTTTATTTTAAAAGACCCAAATGTAAAACTAGAACACCTTGAGAAAGTCAAGGAACAGCTTATAGATTGGGAAAAGAAAGAAGGAGCATTTCTATTCACGAAGTCTTCACTTAAGGCTTATCGAGAATTAATACGATCATTATCTATCTCACCAAGAGAAGATGGCACCTTTTCGCGAGATGATAGGGATAATTTATGGAGATGGAAAAATCGGTTCAGAGGAGCACTTAAATCCGATTTGTCTCTTTTTTATGAAGAGGACGAGAAGGTTAGATTAACAAGGAGAAGCAATGCCAGAAATTAGCAGAGCTATAATAAATAAACACAAACAATTATATCCTATGTCTTGTATCCCGTCCGCAGTAGAAATGGTCTTAAAACTCCTCGGAAAAGCCCCCCTCGACTATTATGAGCAACAGGAAGCTTGGGATAACAGAAAGGATGGCAACTTCTCCGATTATGACGATAAAGAGATTAATGGAGTCCGTTTTAAAAAGGAGTTCGGAAACGCACGTGGCGATGATTTTCCTTTGGATGAACTGTTCGCGCGAATTGACGAGGAACTTGAAGCGGGAAGATATGTAATAATTTCAATAAAGCCACCACGATCATCGTTTCATATGTTTGTTGTCTTCGAGAAAAATGATGATGGAGAATATTTGGCTTTTTCCAAAGGCGCTTCAGACAAAACAATCAATTGTAATAACGGTATAGAGAAACATATCAGGGGAGAGTTAAAGGGCACAGATATTCTTACTTACGAAATCATCGAAGAAGAAGCGGAGATCCCATGCCGACGCTTGAATGGATAGGGAAAGACAAGATTGTGAACCACGATAAGGAGGTGCCGTTTCGCCTGCTCAAGTAGGCGCACGGCAAATCGCTTAACGGCGTCGACGATAGTATAAATTTCTATAAACCTTCGCGGCGAGCAAAAGAAAAGGGAAGAAACCGCGAAAACAAGAAACATAGATGTTTTAACCAAAATATGGGAGGTTGGAAATGAAAATATTCACAAGTGTCGCCTTAGTATTAGTATTCGCTATGACTATACTGGCAGATATTCCACAGATTATCTCTTACCATGGGAAGCTCACCGGTACTACCGGTATCGGCGAGAATGACACGCTCCCGATGACATTCAAAATCTACGATGTCGAAACAGACGGTTCGCCGTTGTGGACAGAAACGCACGACGTAGCTAATGAAGTTCCGGTTGTTAAAGGCCTATTCGACGTCGCGCTCGGCTCGGTAATACCGATAGATCTGCCGTTCGATGTGCAATACTGGTTGGAGATAGAGGTTGAGGGCAATGTTCTTACACCGAGAGTCAAGCTTACCGCAAGCCCCTACGCTTTGAATATGCCCGATATACCGGATACGATAAGTAAAGATAACTCCGGCTACGCCGTTATGACACTCATCAATGAAAGTGCTGACCCGAGCAGCAGGGGCCTCGTAATTAACGGCACGACCGGCGACGGAATCAGCATACAAAATCCCGGTGGTGCAGGTTTACACATTTACCACCCCGTTAATGACGGTTTTTATGTGGATTCTGCTGGAGGTAACGGATGCTATTTTCGTAAACCCACTTGGTCTGGTATCGTAATTGATTCTGCAGGCGGCGACGGTATTAGAATAATAAACGACGATTATCCGTCCGGTCACTATGGTATTTATAGCTTTTCCGCTGAAGCTGGCGACACCGTCGCTTATTTTGCCGGTAATGTCTATACATCCGGGGCGGAAATCGCCGATACTTTTATCGCACGTTCCGGTATAAAACTCGGCGGAGTTTACCGCGAGACTTGGCCCAGCGGGGGCAGTATAGCTTATTGCGGATATTCACCGGGCGCTACGCCTTCCACTCAATATGGTGAACTAGACGGAGTAGCAAGATGTGACCACACGCATTGGGGTCAGGAATGGTATGGCGATGGAACTGCTTTAGAAATAAGCGCGAACCAAGCGGGCAGTGAATTGCATGCAATATTTATAGATGCTGTCCAAAATGGAGCATCTAGTGAATTCAGAGGAATATCTTCAAAAATGACAATTGACGGTTCACTTGGTGGTAATGCAATAATGGGCGAAGCGGTTACGGGAAGTGGTGACGGTACAGTAATAGGTGTTAGGGGATTCGCAAGTAATGTAAATATGGGTTCATCGTCCGAAATTCTTGGTTTTCGTGGGATAGGAACGGGAAAAACCAATGGAAACATTTATGGGGGTGCTTTTACCGGAATCTGTGATGAACCAACGGCAACAGGTAATGTGTATGGTGTAAACGCTTGGGCATTTACCCCATTTGGTTCATCCGGTAAAACACATTATGGAATCTATGCAAAAGCCGCTGATGGGATTATAAACTGGGCTGGATATTTCGACGATGGTGATGTGAATATCCAAAACACTCTAATTTTCACCGAAGCAGCTTATGGAACAGATAGCCCCGGCTTACGCGCAAATACCGGTAATCTGGAATATAGGGATGATGGAGGTAGCTGGATAGCTTTAAATACGTTAGGTGGTGGTGGGCCTACATACGACCATTGGAAATTACAAGCAAATGGAGGGGCAACAACTGATATAAGCACCGGTGAAACCGTTAATTTCACGGGAACAGGAGACGCTTCTGTGAGCCGTTCAGGAAATACGATAACGATA
>JAGHBT010000123.1 GCA_021160845.1 bacterium
GCCTTCATTCTCGCCGGAAATAAATGCATTAGCCAAACGCTTTGTTATATCTTTATTGCTCAATTTAATTAGCCCCTGATTGTTAAATGCCGATGCAATGACCTCTTAAAAAGCAACTTTCCATCCTGTTCACAGGATAGCTCAGACGCCTTTTAATGTCAATTGAGATTCTTGTTGGACATTCCCCAGTTTTTTACTGGAAGGCAAAAAGACTCTCTTGAGTTGATTCTTCTTCGAGGTTTTTGAACCTTGTTTTTTGCTTCCATTCTCCGAGACGAGACAGCAGCATTGCTATCCCATCAGCCAATGCGTAGTAATGAAAGTCGGGTACACCAAAAAAGCGTTTCGCTACTTTTGCTACCCTTGTGGCCAGGACTGTCAACTTCAAAGATTCACCCAACCAGACACCCGAGAAGTATGCCGCCGCCAATGTTAAAGAGGCCATATTTCTCAAACGTTCATAATCCAAAACTCGGATATCCTCAAGATGATAACTTTGCTTAATGAAACGAATCGTCTCTTCTATCAGCCATCGTGAAAGATAAGAGCTTACAAAAAACCATAAACTTTTTCGGCTCTTTTCCACAACCGCATTTGTCAAAAGCATCATAGGTTTCTTCCCAAAACCTTTAATCACCACCAAGTATAATTGCTCTTTTCGTCCCGGCAACTTCACTTTGCGAAAACCATATTCAATGCGATAAACCTTTTCTTCTCCCTTCACTTCTTTGACAATCGTATCTGCATAGCTCATCGGACAGCCTCCAGCCAAATCCAATGGATAGCGATTCCGGCCACGAAAAACCAAATGACGCCTGTTTGCTAACCGAATGATAAAACGTAACCCGTTGTTTAATAGTGGGTTAATTAACTTGATTCGATCTCCGCCACGATCCAATACATAGATTCCCCGATTTCCAACAGCACTCTTTATTGTATCTATCACCTGAAGCAGCTGAATATTCTCGCTACCATAATCGGGAGCATCCGCAGACCACAGCCTCTGATGTAACGGAATTATTCTGCGTTTCCCAGGTTCACAAGCAATGGCGACACAACCACAATATCCATTCGCAATTTCCCCTGTGCTCCCATCACGTACCCGGGCCAAATAAGGCATTGCCTTCGCGTAAGGTTTTCTGATATCTGTCGGATCAATAACTATCAATGTGTCCTTATGGATTTTTCGTGCTCCATGCCCCACAATTATCTCATTAATTTTCTTCCACAGTCCCTTCGTGGCCAGGTGACGACTCAATCGTTCTTCAGTCTTTTTAAGTAAAATATCTTCTCCTAATGACCGACTAATCGAACTGAGTTTTACATCACGTCCGGCTTGAATTCCATATATCATTTGCTCGATAAATTTTGATCGTGGTTTTGAAAAGTGGGGATAAAATATCCCCAAATAATTATGAATTTGTCCTCGTAACTTTGTGGCAATTTGTCTATACTCCATTTCGGCCTCCTGGTTTTTTTAACTTCCTCGATGATTATAATCGTCGATTTTCTGGGAGGCCACTTCTTTATTTGTTAATTCTTGTTATCGCTTAAATAACAACAGATTAGAAGATATTAGATCTAAAAACTGGGGAATGTCCTGGAATATTATTTCAGGATGGGAATTGGAAGTGACGACATAACCCTTGGCGGGGAAAACAGGATTGGAATGAAATCCTGTGTGAAATAAATGGGGTGGACGACGGGATTCGAACCCGTGACAACTGGATCCACAATCCAGGGCTCTACCAGCTGAACTACGCCCACCACACGGTAACTACTGTAGCCATTCCATGGCCGTTTGGCAAGAAAAAAGCATTGGCCGAGTATAGCTATAATTTTTAAAATACGCCTGGCAGGATTCGAACCTGCGACCTACGGATTAGAAGTCCGTTGCTCTATCCAGCTGAGCTACAGGCGCATGAAAATCCACACGGCGTTGAGCCTTGTCCAGTACCCCTATACGGTTCACTTTAAACGGGCAATTCTACTCTGCCGCTCTCAACACATCTATAACATCATTTTGGGATTTAATATAACGCCGCCAGCCAGGCGCGTCAATATCACTTTCCCGGTAATTGTTAAAAATCACACGAGTGAAGCTGAAAAAGGTAAATTAGCTCTTCCTATTTTCGGTTGATTTTTTTCTAAAGTTCCATCTATCTGAACCGATACAGAGACAGAAGGAGAAAAACCATGTTCATAAGAGCGGTTAATTACGCGCTTCTTGGAATAAACAGGAATATTCAACAGAGTATAAAGAGCGCTAAAAACATATCCGGCGCTTTTACGGCCGAAGGGGTCTCTAAAGCCGGCAACTCCGGGTTACCCGGGAGAACGGTCAAGCCGGCTTCATCCGCCAGAGGTACAAGCCAGAACCGGTCTTACTATATATCAAAGAATATCGTTGATTTAATGGCCGCCGAGAAGGGTGTCGAAGCCAATATAGCCACCCTCAGAGCCGCCGACAAAACCCTAGGGGCTCTTGTAAATATTAAGGCCTAACTCCCCCCCGATATTTTAACTAATCTGGAGAAGAGGCATGTCGGCGATGAAGAATCGGCGTTGTTCCTTCGTAATTTTTTACGTTGTATTCAATGCCGGAAGAGACGTCTCTTTTCTATACATTCATTTTTCCTGTAATTGAATCTATTGATATATTCCATATCCTTGTAGCAACAAGATTGATATCTTTGAACTCCCATTCTTTATGTGAATAATGAAGCATTATTTGATTAAGCCCATATACCTTTTCCTCTTTCAAGGTTAATTCACTAATGGAGCCAAACCCGATAACACTTTTATATAAAAATGACCATTTGCAGGGATCCTTGCTATCAGTTACAAGGCTGACATCTCTATCAAATTCAAAGCAAACGCTCGGGTTACCCTCAAAATACCGAATCTTCTTACCCTCTTTGCCGGTGTGAATATATATGTATTTGCCGTCATAACCAAAGGATAGCGGAATAACATAAGGAGAGTCATCCACCGCCATGGCAAGCCTGCATACAAACGCCCCATCGATGATAGAATCTATTTCTTCCCTTGTTATAATCTCTTTTTTCATTTACGAACATGTTGTAAAAATTCTAAAATGCCGGCAAATTATATATCGTTGTCCTGCTTTACGAGACGGCTTGTATTTTCCGCTATTCTAAAAATTACGATTATAATCTCTAAATATACCCTCGCTACTATAACATAAACAAAGAAAATAAGTGGGGATAACACCAGCGATAAAATCCCTAATACCGTTGAATGGGACGCAAATGTACCAATAATCAATACTAATGTCCCTATCCCCGAACCAATTATCGCGAGAACAAACAAGAATTTAATTATCCTCGTTGTTACAAATTCAGAAAATGACAAATCAAAAAGACTTCCAATAAATCCCTTATTTTCATTCATTTCTTTCCCCTTTCATTACATTTTCCCTGGTAGTGTTAAATAGAACAATGCTTACTTGCCAATTAATTTTAGAC
>JAGHBT010000112.1 GCA_021160845.1 bacterium
AAACTTGCTGAGAGTATCGAAAATTTGTTCAATAATCGGGATAAAGCAGAAGAATATGGAAATAACGGATATAAAGCGGTAATTGAAAAGTACAATCGCGGAAAATTTGCATCGAAGTATTATGATGTAATCGAAGCTACTTAAAAATAACTGAATTGAGTGTTTCCTTTCATAATTTCAGTATTTTTTTTAAAGCATTCCCATCCCCTGAATCGCTATTATTGAAATGATCGTTGTTTCTGTGTATATTCCGTACACAGTTGATGTTCGGGAGCGTCCATCCTTAAATGCGTAATTATAATGTTAGCTGACAGGTTGAGATGATTATTGTAGAAGATATATCGAAGAGTTACGGTATTCAAGAACTCTTCAAACATGCTGGGTTTAGATTAAATGCCGGTGAAAAGCTGGGGCTGGTTGGGAGGAACGGGGATGGCAAGACGACACTGCTCCGGCTTCTTGTGGGTGAGGAAGAGCCGGATTCGGGCACGATTACTATACCGAAAGGGTATACCTATGGCTATATGCGTCAGGATCTTAATTTTATTGAAAATACTGTACTCAAGGAGGGCTGTAGGGGGCTGTCTGATAGGGAGAGTAATCATATCTGGAAGGTTGAAAAGGTTCTTGCTGGATTGGGATTCAGCATATCCGATACCGAGAAACATCCCTCGGAACTCTCAGGGGGATTTCAGATAAGATTGAATCTGGCAAAGATCCTTGTGCATGATGTTGACTTGCTCCTGCTTGATGAACCCGATAACTATCTTGATATTACATCGATTAGATGGCTGACACGTTACCTGAACGCCCGCAATGGCGAGCTAATATTGATTACACACAACAGAGGGTTTATGGATGATGTAGTTACTCATACTATGGGAATTTACAGAAAGGGCTTAAGGAAGATTAAGGGAGATACCGGCAAGCTCTACTCACAGTTTGCTGTAGAGGAGGAGGTCTATGAAAAGACCAGACTCAACGATGAGAAGAAGAGGAAAAAGGCGGAGATATTTATAAGACGGTTTAGAGCCAAGGCCAGGCTCGGCGGTCTTGTTCAATCCAGAATAAAGGCTATTGAGAAGCAAAAGAAACTTGAAAAACTGGAAAAGGCCAAAGATCTCGATTTTTCATTTACCCCAAGGGAATTCAACGGTAAGCCGGTCATGGAGGTGAGAGAAATATCTTTTGGTTATAACCCGGACGAGTTGCTTTTTTCTGATCTTTCATTTTCTATCGGTCCCTATGACAGGGTTTGTGTCGTTGGTAAGAATGGCAAGGGAAAGACAACACTTTTAAAAGTTCTGACAGGAAAACTGGATTTTCTCTCAGGTGAAGTGAAGAACAATGGGACGGTGAAGACTGCTTATTACGAACAGGGGAATATCAATAACCTCGAGGATGACAGGACTGTTCTCGAGGAGATAATGATTGCTGATCCGGATATTGACCGGCAGAAAGCGAGGAATATAAGCGGGATGATGATGTTTGAGGGGGACGCCGCGCTAAAGAAGATAATGGTACTCTCGGGTGGTGAAAAGAGCAGGGTTATGCTGGGGAAGGTAATAGCTACGCCGGTAAATTTTCTGCTTTTGGATGAGCCGACAAATCACCTGGATATGGAATCATGCGACGCTTTACTCGAGGCAATAAACGCTTTCAGGGGAGCTGTTTTAATGGTTACACATAATGAGATGCTTCTTCATGGGTTGGCGGAAAGGCTAATTGTATTTCGGGATGGCGAAGTAAGGGTTTTTGAAGGAAGTTACCAGAGCTTTCTTGAGATGAAGGGTTGGGGGGATGAGAAAATTGGTAATGTTAATAAGAAGAGGGAGAAAAGGGGAAATAAGAGAAAAGAGAGGAAGGAACAAAGACAGTGGCGTTCGCAATTTGTCCGTGAAAGGGCTAAGGCGCTGAACCCACTTAAGGAAAGGGTTGCGAAGTTGGAGAAAAAAATAGTAGAGGCCGAAGGTGAATTAAAGCAGCTTCACAAGGCGATAGTAGCGGCTTCAGAGAATGGCGACGGCGCTCGGATCGCGGAGCTATCCAGAGGGATACGCTATCGCGAAGAGGTAATAGAAGTTTGTTTTAAGCGGCTTGAGGCGGCGAGTGGGGAATATGACAAGCAAAAAGGGATATACGAAAAACGCTCAATCGGACTTGCTAACCCGCATGATTGAGAAAAACAGCAGCGAAGGTTATTTTAAATAGATCAACTTTTTTATACCTTCAAAGTTATCGCCTTTAACCCGGCAGATATAAAATCCTGGAGTTACATAATGCCCCGAATTATTGCTCCCATCCCAGTTAATAGCATATTTCCCGGGTGAGGTATTATTCCGAATAATCCTTTTTACTAATTCTCCACGAGGCGTGAATATTTCCAGTGTAACCTCGCTAGCTTCGGAGATAGAATATGAAACGGTTGTGTTTTCACTGAATGGGTTGGGGGCATTATTAATCATGATGTCTCGAATGGAGATCTCGAAAGATTCGGTATAAATAGTTTCAATAAAGTTGGGAGTTTCAACTGAAATTTGAAAATAAGCATTGCTCATTTTGTAATATGGGAATCTCCACTCTATCGAGTTTATACCAGTGGTATCATCCGCGATTGTATAAAGGAATGACTCATCGTTTTTGTCCCGCAGGAATACATCAATCAGATATGAATCTTCATCACTTGTTTCCCAGCTGATTGTACAATTGTCACCGGCATAGCTCTTGCCGAACTCAGATGGTGAAATCAGCGTTATAGTGGGGGCATATTCTATCTGATATGATTCCACTTCTCCGATTCTACAGCATCCGTATTTTATATAGAAGAATCCGTCTATCCCCCAGTCTGTTCCCCAGCTGTTTTTGCATATCCATGCTCCTTCCCCGTCGCACGATGTGTCATCCCATCCGACAATCAACACCGCATGATTAGGGAAGTTATTAGAATCTGTATCAATACAACCGTTTATATAATTATTGAAATCCGGGGGTACGGTCATGCCGGTAGTAACAGGTCCATATTGCAGGGCATTTTTAATATCGAGTGTAGTGTTATTTACTCTTGTGTATTCGGATATCCTAGCCAGAATCGGGTATTGATCCTGAGTGCATGGATGTCCATCAGATGCCAGGTACTTAATACTATCTTCAGAGACAACCCCGTAGTTCTCAAAGAGTTCGTATGCTGACGGCAATGTACCCCCCCCGGTGCATCCATAACCATACGAATTGCAGTCCATTACTTGCTGTTCTGAAAGGTCTTCAATGCGGTTGCCATATATCCTTATGTGGGCTTCGAGTTGGCCTACAGTTGCGAACGCCCAGCAGGCTCCACATCCTCCCTGTGCTTTGGCAGCTGTTGTTCCCTCCATCTCTCTCCAGTCAAAGACCGGATCACCCGGGGAGGTTGGAGATAGTTTATAGAGGGGGATGTTGCTCTTTACTTCAGCTGGCGTAGGAATGAATCCAAGGTGGTCTTTAAGTTCGCTCTCCGAGAGGTGACTCATCGAGGTTATCCCCGCCTTCCAATGGTAGCCTTCTTTCGCGATCATACGGTTTAAATCGTCGATTCGTTTTTGAAGATCGGAATTGTCCCCCGCGTTTAAGCTGAAGGAGAAAGCGATTAATAAAAGGGTAGGAATCAATCCTGAAAAGATATTTTGTTTTTTCATAATGTCCTTTTTACGAGAGTTGCTTAGCTAGTATCTTTCGTGGTTTTCCGTTTTTGTTTTACACGCTTTCTTAAAGCAAGAGTGATATTATTATCTGTTTTAAGACGGGCCATTATTGTTTGTCCCAGCTGAATTCCTTTCTTAGCTGGACAAACACGGGAAAATGTTATTGCCTTTATCTTAAACTGTAATCATTATACTAAATATATTGAGGTTTGAACAGAAAAGCATTTGAA
>JAGHBT010000221.1 GCA_021160845.1 bacterium
GTACTTTTGATATCGGTATTCAGTCTCTTTCCGGTACAGCTGAAAGAAACGATGATATAATCTACGTATGTTATGATAACGAAGCCTATATGAATACAGGTATTCAAAGGAGTTCTTCGACGCCGGTAGGAGCTTGGACTACTACAACGCCTGTGACAAATTATAAGGAGCGCCCGAAAAAGAATATGGTTGAAATTATGGCTGCTCACGCAATTCCATATATAGCAACCGCTTCGGTTGCCTATCCCGAAGACCTGATTAGGAAATTTCATAAGGCGAAGTCTATTAAGGGAACCAAGTATATTCAGATTCTTTCTCCATGCCCTACGGGATGGAAGCTTTCTCCTGAACTTACGGTTTGGGCGGCGCGCAGAGCTGTAACTTCAAAAGTTTATCCCCTTATGGAGGTTACAGAGAATGGAAATAAGCTGACGGTTTGGAAGGACTTTGAACCAAGTTCGTTCAGAGAGTATATCAAACCGCAGGGAAGATTCCGTCATCTAAAGGATAATGAAATCGAAGGGATTGAAGAGGGCATTGAAAGAAGTTGGCAGCGACTTCTCGCCAAAGAGAAAATGCTTGCCGCCATACCGGGCCTTGAAGCTTAATTCTCTTTGTATTAAGGGGTGGCTCAGTAAAATTTATATATTCCTTTTGGTTTGCCCCGTTCGATTCAGAATGGTGATTTTTATTCCCCAGAGTACTTGAGACTTCCTCATGGTTCCCGATTATTGATAATAATTCGGTATAACTCCTTTTATTGCATTTAGATAGCTTAGCCCGAGCATTTATTTTGCAACATAGATTCGCAAATCGATATTTTTTAGAATTTCCAACAGAAAAACTAAATAATCAACGGATTGATGTATAAGAAATTAGAGCGAGTATGTCCAATCGGTACATTTTTAGCAAGTGGAGGTAGTCGAAAATTGAATCGAAAGGAAAATGATGAAAAACAGAAGGTCAACGAAAGTATCAGAATTAAAAAACGGTGGATTTACTCTTGTAGAAATGATGATAGGTGTTTCAATACTTGGACTGATGTTGGCTATCGGTACGCCTCCTGTGATTCAGTTTTTAAGACATATTCAATCCAGCGACTCGGCGCAGATAGTATCAGGTGTCTTGAGAAAAGCGAGAAGTGGAGCAATTCAAGACAAGAATGAATATATCGTTTTCTTTGATTTGGCAAATTCCCAGATGACAATTTTGGACGATGACGGTGGTGGAATGGGAAACCCTGCGAATGCCGCGTTTAATCCTGTGAACCGGGGTAACGGTCGGCAGGATAATGATGAACGGGTATTGGGTCCGTATCAGCTTCCCAATGGACAGGTGTTTGGTTTTGTAGGTGGAACAATCGATCCGAATGGCAATTACATAACAAAACCTGTAACCTTTTCCGGGTCCCCGCCTCAAGTTGTGTTTTTCCCAAACGGGAGTACAAATGAAGAGGGTCTTGTGTTCGTAATGCCTGAGATTGAATTTCGCGAACAGAAAAAGGGAACTGACAAAATGATGATAGTCAGGCGTTCTACGGGCAGTGTTGTTCTTCATGATCCAACATATTACTAATAGAAAGGGTTGACTAAGATGAGAGCGGTTTTAACGAGATTAAATATCGGCAATGAAAAAGGGATGAGCCTTGTTGAAATCCTTGTTGGTATGACGATATTCGCTATCGGGTTGCTTGGGCTCAGCCATAGCATGTTTGGTGTTATGCATGCCAATATTACTTCAAAGAATACTGTTAAAGCGACTAATCTAGCCCATCAAAGGCTTGAAAATATAATGAGTTCAATAAGGTATGATTCTATAAATACTACGAATTTTCCCAATGAAGACTACGGCCAAATAGGCGGTGGCGCTGTAGAATATAAAAAGTTTAAAAGAACCATTACGATAGTGGATTCGACGAATGCGGTTGGAAACAGTGTACTAAAAGAAATTACAGTTAAGGTTGAATGGGTACAGCAGGGTGGAACGCGTAATGTAGAATTAATTTCGAGTATAAGCCGTTTTAAGGATATTAGCTTATAGGGTTTTGCCGATGGAGCTAACAAAATGTTTGTAAGAATATCAAATCGCGGATTTACACTTATTGAAATGATGATTTCTCTCTTGGTCAGCGCTCTTCTCGTAACGCTTTCATACAATGTGCTGACGACTCAAAAAAAAGCGGCTGACGCTCAGAATCAATATATAAACGCTCAGCAGAATGCCCGTATAACACTTGGGGCTCTGGAAGAGGAGCTGCGTCAAGCCGGTATGAATATAGATGATTTTAATGGTCAGCCCGTATTTATAGAAGCGGCGCCGTATCAGGTGATTTTCAACGCGGATATTTCAAGCGGCGTTTCGGGGGTTTTGGGTATGACAACCGATCAGGATGTGCCGCTCCATGACGGTACTCAATATACGGTTGGTTCTTTCCCCGGTGAAAATCTTGGATCTCTGCCTAGATATAATAATAACGCTGAAACGATAAGATACACACTTGACAGGAATGATGATGGTATTGTGGGCAATGAGGATAGATATACTGAAACACAGAATCCAAATGATTACGCACTTTACAGGGAAGAGAATGGTGAAAAATGCGATATTATAGGGTATGGTATCCGTGGTAGAGAAACATATCCTGACGGCCAATTTCCTCAGCCGCTCTTTAAGTATTATGGAGACTTCAATAATAACGGGGTTGTCACACTTTGGGGAGATAATGACGGCGATGGTTTGTTAAGTCAGGCTGAGATAGCCACGATTAGCACTGTGTCTCAAAACGTGCTGAATAAAATCATTGATATTGAGATTACTGTAGAAGCCGAATCAAGCGTTATGGAAGCTGGATTCGCGGGGCCTCACAGTATGACAGGAAGTACGAGAGATTACCGTTCTGTCGTAATGACAAGTAAAGTTCGGCCGAGAAACGTGGGTACTTCAAGCGCAAATCTTCATGCCTGCGGTGATCCTCCCGGAGCGCCTTCAGGTCTTACGGCTGTGGATACCCCGAGTGAAAACGGGAAGAGTATTACACTGAATTTTAACGGGGCCAGTGATGAACTTACCGGAGAAAAAGATATTACGAAATACACGGTTTATCGTAAAAGGGATGGTGATATAAGCTGGATGTGCATCGGTTCTGTTGTAACCGCAGGAACGGCGACCTATTCGATGGAAGATGATGCCAACACTCCTGGTGGAGGCCCGGAAATAGGTGACAAGTACTATTACTATGTTACAGCATGGGACTGCAGGCCGCAGGAGTCTAATCCTTCCAATACAGCGGGGCCTGTTCAACCTATCCCCAACGGTCCTGCGCCACCCGTAATAGTGAATGCATATGATACTCCATGCGATGCGATAGACGAGATTACTGTTTTGCTAGCCAGATCAAGCGAAGATTTGAGCAGTGGTGGCAATGTATCTTATTACAAAATTTACTGTGGACTGGAAAAAACAGGAAACGTTCTTTCCAAGGCGCTTGTTGGTTCGATTCCGGCCAATGGCTCCAATATTTACACTTTTACCGATAATGTCAGCGACAATATGACTGGCGTCGCGCCTATTGCGGGCAGCTATTATTACTATATGGCGGAGGCAATGAGTTTGGCTGATTCGATTCCTTCAGTTCCTTCGAATGAATTTGGAGGGGTCTATTATTCAGGTTCTATATCTTCCTGTCAACTCACTAATGTTGATGATTTTCCCGATGATAACGGAGAGTCCCTTTCAATAAGCTGGGATGCTTCTCCCTCCGAAGATTGTGTACCTAGTGATGTTATTGATTATGATTTAAGAAGAAAGGCTGTTTTTGAGACAAACTGGACCAGTATTTATAGTGTTATTGCCTCCGGTGCGCCCTCCTACAACTTTGTTGATACTGGTCTGCAAAGGGGAACGCAATATACGTACTGTGTCTGGACCAGCGGGGCCAGTGTTGAAGTTCCGTCCAACGAAATGGATGGAATTCCTCTGTGTAATACAGAGCTTGAACCGCCCGAGAATCTAGCCGCGGAAGATATACTCTGTGAAGCGACAGGGGCAATAAATGTTACTTTTGAGCATTCTCCTCAGGATATTCCGGTGAATGGTTCGGTTGATCATTACAATATTTACAGGAAACAGGATTTAGCAGGCTATCAGAAAGCAGGAGAAATGCCGGCCGATGGTTCGGAGACCTATCTGTATGTCGACGGACCCATAAGCAATCCAACATCACCGCCGATTATTGGTCAGTTTTACTATTACAAAGCTACAGCGTACGATGTGGATAATAGCCGTGAATCTGCTCCGTCAAATGAGGGTTATACAATGTCTGACGGTGAACCGGGCGCTCCGCAAATTACCTCGGCGATAGACACTCCGGATGATTCCGGAAAAAGCATAACGGTTTCTTTTAATCGTTCTGCCGATGACGGGCATTGCACTAATAACGTAATAATCTATAAGATATATCGTGAAACGGACGAAATAGGAGCTTTTACACATCTCGTCGGGGAAATTACGGCTATGGGTAATACGGAATACACCTTCTATGATGATGAGCTGTTCAGCTATGACAATCCAGTTGACGGGTTAGGATATTACTATGTGATAAGAGCAATTGAATGTGGGGGAGATGAGTCGGTTAATTCAAATGTTGTTGGACCTGTATTTTCAATTTCTCAGGATCCTACATCCTATATTGTTTTTAACGATGATTTCGAGACGGACAAGGGGTGGACCCACGGATATAATAGAACGCAGGATGATTGGCAGAGAGGGGCTCCGCAAGGGGTGGGTGGTGATTATCATGGTAACCCTGATCCATCTTCAGCCTATTCCGGTTCGAATGTAATGGGTAATGATATTGGGCTAAGCGGGTGGAACGGTGATTATAAGGATAATGTTGAAAACTATTGTGTTACTCCGTCAGGCGGGCTTGACTGCAGAGGTTATAATAATCTGGTTCTTCAGTTTCAAAGGTGGCTCAATGTTGAGCAGCCGGCCTATGATCAGGCGGAAATTTATATAAGTTCGAACGGGGCAGCCGGACCATGGACAAGAATATGGCAAAATTCTACAGAAATAACGGATAACGCGTGGGTGTTTATGGAAATAGATATATCCGACTACGCGGATGGTGAGAGTAATGTCATGATCAGTTTTAACCTTAAAAGCGACGGAGGCTATGTGTACGCGGGATGGAATATTGATGATATTGTAATAAGGGAAAAGGCGATAACCCCCTAATTAAGAAGGTGAAAGGTTATGAAGAAAATGAAGATTAATACTGGAAATGAAGATGGAGCGGTGCTCGTAATTATACTTCTTATACTTGTAGCGCTTACCGGTATTGTAATGGGAGTAAACTTAATTTCCGTGAACGAAACGCAGATTGCTTCAAATGAAAAACTTGATAAGCAGGTTTTTTACCTAGCCGAGGGAGGTATGGAGAAGAGTCTGCGATATCTCTCCGGACTCTCGGTTCCGTTTTTGGGGAATGGAGCGAACAACGATCAACCGATTATTCTTTATGACAAAGAGACTATCTACGGCAACGGAACCGTGACAAGTTATCTTGATCCGCTGGATTCCAATACGGGGAAACCAACCCGCTTTGTGGGTGTTACCGTTAGAGCTACACTTAACGGGAACGGTGTTTCCAAAGTGCTTCAGGTAAGGGTTGGTCAGCAGAATTTTTCCAGGTATTCGTACTTTTCCGATATGGAAAAAACCCCCGGCGGGAGTACTATATGGTTTTGTACAGGGGACGATATGCACGGGCCGGTTCACACGAATGATCAGCTGCATATTTACGGTTCGCCTATATTCTATGGTGAAGTATCGACTGCCGCGTCCAGCGTAGATTATTATCACGGCGGCCCTCCGCAGGACAACCCTGATTTCAGGGAGGGGATTACTCTGGATGCTTCTATTATTCCTCTTCCGGCCAACACCGACATGCTGTTAAACGCGGCCAATGAAGCTGACGGCTTGAAGTTGACGGGAAATCCAGCTAAATTGGTTTTCCTGGTTGACGGTTCTGGAAATCCTTCTATTCAGGTAACGATCGGAGGAACAACTTCAATACTAAGCTATCCGGCTAACGGAGTAATATACGTTAACGGCAGCGCGGAGATAGAGGGTACGATCAGAGGTCAGCTGACCGTCGGGTGTGACGGGGATATCCGTGTCGTTGACAATATTGTTTACTATACCGATCCAAGGGTTGACCCTACTTCTACTGATTTATTTGGGATTGTTTCTGATAATAATGTTATTGTGGCTGATAATACCGCGAATCGCGATTCGGCCGACGAAACAATTATGGCGGCTATAATGGCTCTTAATACTTCCTGGACTGTTCAGAACTACAGTTCCGGTAGCCCGCGCGGGAAGCTTATTGTATACGGCGGTGTAATTCAGAACAAGAGAGGTCCGGTCGGAACATTTAATTCTTATGGTATAAGTACCGGTTATGAAAAGGATTATACATTTGATGAGCGCCTTCTCGATAACCCTCCACCGGCATTTCCAACAACGGGACAGGTTGAAAAGGTATCGTGGAAGGAACTCGATCCATCTACCGATATAAGCCTTAATTTCTGGTAGAGGCGGAGTTGGATTTGGTATAGAAGAAATTGTGGGAAAACCCTTGGGATTGTTTCGCGGAGAGCCACGCTCTGTGGGATTAATTCACGGATGGCGCGAATTTCAGAATGGGGGGCATAATTTGTTTTCCCATTGTCAGTTATATTCCATATTGACATTGAAGCTACTGAGATGTAGTCTTTAAACGGGTGCGAAATTACTGTATGTATATTGGTTTTGGTCAGGGAGAAGGCCATGGAAAAGAATGTAGTAGCAGCTTTATTGATTGTAGTTGTTTTCTTTTTTGGATGTGGGATAACCCACCCTTCCTCAGTGATTGTTGATCCCGAGTTCAATCCTAACGCTGTTACCAGGATTCTTGTAACTCCTGTAATTAGTTGTGTATCCGAGACAGATGATCGCGATCGTTTATCTGAGCTGACAACTCAACGAGTTCTCTGGGAGAATTTAAACAGGATGTCTGATTATGTCTTTCTTTCTCAGCAGAATTTTTATTTTGCTTTGTCGAAAGCGAAGAAAACCGCTGAAATTAAAAAATTCAAAAGGGATTGGCTCGAGGGGAAAAAGGCCGGCGCTGAGTTGCTGAAATTGATTGGAAAATATGTGGATGTAGATGCCATTCTTGTTCCAGAGATTTATTTATGGCATAAGGATGAAGCAGATTACAGAGAGCAGGGTGCGTCTTCTGTAACGCAGGTGGGAATGACGATATATTTGGTAAATCCGCTTTCCGGCAAGATTCTTTGGGAGGCTACTGACCAGGACTATTTGGAGGCTATGAGAACGGAGGGAGACAGAGTGCTGGTACAGGGCGCCGGAGGATTTGACAGGCGTATAGCGGGTATAAGCGAGACCGGTGTGGATATGTACGGGGCTCCTCCTTTTGAGAATGTTTTGACTAAAGTAGTGGGAACTCTTGTAAAGGCTTTCCCATTTCGTTCCACGGTTGGCAAGTAATGGACGAGAAGTGGATGGAGGAGGCTCTTGGTGAAGCTGAAGAGGCATTGAATCGGGGCGAGGTTCCCATTGGGGCTGTAATAGTAAAAGATAACAGAATCGTGGGGCGTGGGCATAACGAGATAGAGGGAAGAGGGGTGGCTACGGCGCACGCTGAAATGTTGGCAATTCAGCAGGCTGCCGGGGAATTGGGTGACTGGCGTCTTAATGGATGTACATTATATGTGACCTTGCAGCCTTGCCAAATGTGCCTTGGCGCTATATGTCTTTCGAGGGTTAGCAGGATAGTTTTTGGAGCAAAGCAATCCGATGATGTTGCTTGCGGATCGATCGGGAATTTTCCCGACTCCGGCCTGTTTAATTATAAAATAAAAGTAACCGGTGGAATAAAAGAAGAAAAAAGCCTCTTGATTTTGAAGGAGTTTTTTAGCAATCTCAGGAAAGAGGAAAAAAAACGGAGAGATGCGAGAGCTGGCTGAATCGGCGCGATTGGAAATCGCGTGAGGGTATTGCACCTTCCGAGGGTTCGAATCCCTCTCTCTCCGCCATAACTAATCCTCTTTTGAATATAGTGGAGAGATGCCAGAGCTGGTTTATTGGGGCGGTCTCGAAAACCGTTGAGCAGTTTGCTGCTCCGGGGGTTCGAATCCCTCTCTCTCCGCCGGAAAAAGGTAGATGGTTCCTCTAATGTGGAAGCATGTTTTATAGGTTGGGGATGTAGCTCAGCTGGGAGAGCACCTCGTTCGCAACGAGGGGGTCGGCGGTTCGAATCCGCTCATCTCCACCATAAATTTTAAGGCCGCGCTAGATGGGGAGGTAGCGGTGCCCTGAACCCGCAATCCGCTATAGCGGGATTGAATTCCCGATTGAGGGAATGCTGTTTTTGTGTGATCGACAGTGGGAAGTGATGTTGATAATCAGGACCTGCGCAATGAGGACCTGTTAACCCCGTCAGGACCGGAAGGTAGCAGCGGTACACAGTTATTCTCGTGTGATGCAGTGATTCCTGCTTGGAGTTAACCCCATTGGTGGAGTACAGGAGCGATTCACGAGATTGGGTGCGCGGTCTATTGAGGTGAGCTGATAACATAGTGGAATTGCAATGTCATATTTAGTTTTGGCCAGAAAATGGAGACCGGAAACCTTCTCGGAAGTAGTTGGACAGGACCATGTGTCTCAAACACTAAGGAAGGCTGTCGAGAGGGAAAGGCTTGCTCACGCCTATCTTTTTTCAGGACCCAGGGGTTGTGGGAAGACAACGACAGCGCGGATTTTGGCAAAGGTAATTAATTGCGAGAATCCGGTTGAAGGGGAGCCTTGTAATAAATGTAACTCATGCCGCAATATTACTAAAGGCGCTCATCTTGATGTAATTGAAATAGATGGCGCTTCCAACCGCGGGATAGATGAAATAAGAGATCTGAGAGAGAAGATTGGGTATGCTTCGTCGAGTGGGAATTCTAAAATCTATATTATCGACGAAGTCCACATGCTTACACAACAGGCATTTAATGCTCTGCTGAAAACCCTGGAAGAACCGCCACAACATGTGTATTTGATATTGGCCACGACGGAACCTCATAAAATCCCCGCGACAATTCGTTCCAGGTGCCAGAGATTCGATTTCAAGAGGCTGGAATTTTCCGAACTTACCGGTCAGCTTGTTAAAATATGCGCGAATGAAAAGTTGGACTATAATGAGGACGCCCTTCAATTGATTTCAAGGCGGGCAGACGGTAGCATGAGGGACGCGGAAAGCCTTCTTGATCAATGTATTTCTGCAGTGGATAAAAAAATTGATATAGAACTGGTTCGTCAGATCCTCGGGCTGGTTGATTCACGGATTGTAATTGATCTTCTCGAAGCTATAAGCATGCATAACAAAAAGGAATCTCTTGGGATAGTTAATAAGATTGTTTCTTCCGGATTTGATCTTGAAGAATTTTTCCTGGCGTATCTGGAGGGGATCAGGAATATGCTTGTTATAAATATTGGGGAAGAGGAATCGGTAGACTGGCTTGATTTGACAGAGGCTGAATTTAAAGAGCTTCGAAATATTGCAAAGCGGTTTAAAACCGAAGATCTGCTTTTACTTTTCAGGATGGCTGTTTCTTCTTTTGGAGAGTTTAGAGGGGCGGGTCAGCCTCGATATCATCTTGAAGCGGTTGTGGCCGAGGCTGCCGGATGGGAGTCCTCTGTGGAGATATCGGAGTTGATCAACAAACTTGATTTTGGAAACAACAGGGGGGGGTATGATAACAAACAGCGGACAATGTTGCCCGATAGAGTGGAAAAAGAAAAGGGTATAGCCCCAAAAGGGGTTGTAGATAAAGGGAATATTAAAGGTGAAAAATTGCTTGATGGCAGTAGAGATATAGAAGTTCTCAAAGAGGAAGAAGATGATTATGTCAAAGATAAACCGGCTAAGGTTTACTCGGGTGAAACTAAAGATAGATTAGCGGGTAGGGGGGGAGCCGATATGGAAAAGGCTCTTTCTTTAATTGGCGGAAGAGACAAGTGGGAAACATTCCTTTCTCAAATCAGGGAATTGAAACTAACTCTTGGAATATGGTTGATGTCGGCGATAGTAAAGGAAGTAAAGGACGGAATTATTGTTCTTGGATTTGATTCCAACAATCGTTTCGCTCGTGAAATGATTGGTGAGTCCAAAAACAGGCGGTATATTGAAAATCACCTGGGAAAATTCTATGGTAAGAAATTTACCATTGAAGTAACTGAAGTAGAGTTTGGAAAAGTGGAAAATGAGAATAAAAACGACAAAAAAACAACCACGAAAAAGAATATAACTCCAGATATAGATAAACTTGTGGAAAATGTACCTATGGCCAAACGATTAATTGAGGAATTCGATGGTGAAGTCTATGGGATTGATGACCAGCGCGGGAGGATTGACAAATGACAGATATGGGAAAATTTCTGAAGCAGGCGCAGCAGGTTCAAAAGAAGATTACCCAGATGCAGGAAGAGCTATCCGATAAAACAATCGAGGCTTCCACAGGGGGTGGTATGGTTAAAGTTGTTATGAAAGGTAACCACGAAGTGGTATCGATAACTATTGATCCGGAAGTTGTCGATCCTGAAGATATTGAAATGCTTGAGGAGCTTGTTCTTGCCGCCTTTAATGAAGCACATACCGAAGTTGACGATATGATAAAGAAACAAATGAGTTCTCTGACAGGTGGAATTTCGCTCCCGGGCCTTTTTTAATTGCTTACCGTTATGTAGGATTTATAAGAAATCTTTTTAATTATTCCAGGTTTAAGGCAAGGTTTTTGCTTACAAAAAGGGGAGAGAGTAATGAGTTATGAGCTTCCGATTCTGAGGCTGCTAATTGATCATTTTAAGAAAATGCCCGGGATTGGTGAAAAAACAGCGCGAAGGCTAGCTTTTGCGATATTACATATGGGTAGGGAGGAGGTCAACGGTTTTGCCGAAACATTATTACGGGCCAAAAAAGAAATTCGATTCTGCAAAATCTGCGGAAATATTGCAGAAAGCGACACCTGCGGAATCTGCAAAGATCCTACAAGAGAGGGTAGTATCGTTTGCGTCGTTGAACGGACGACCGACCTTTACGTTCTTGAAAGAACCGATCGATTCCGGGGTCGCTACCATGTTTTACATGGAGTCCTTTCTCCATTGGATGGAGTAGGGCCTGAAAATCTGAACCTGGAAGGGTTAAAAGACAGGGTTAAAAGAGAAGGAATTAAAGAATTGATTATAGCGACTAATCCAAATATAGAAGGTGACACAACTGCTTTGTATATACATGAATTGTTGAAA